>JAJZJF010000106.1 GCA_021810245.1 bacterium | reverse complement strand
ATTGCCGGAATTAAGACCACTAGCGCCCTTTTGCTTTTGGCTTGCGGAGGCGGAGAAAGGCGAGATTTGGTTTATGCCTCTAATCTCCCGGCTTACGATATTGTGGGGGTCTGGGGAGAAAAATATCTAAAATCCCGCCGCATGGTTTGGCCGCTTTGCAGCGCCGATAATATGCGCCTCAACGTTAGACGCCTTAAAGAAGTCGCCGCTCGGTTGGGGTATCCAACACTGGATCTTATTTTTACCGTGCGGCCTGGAAATCCCGCATCCGTTGGAGCCTCTCGAGAAGAGTGGGTTGAACTCATTTCTTTTTGTCTTGAGCGCAAAATTAGATTGGCTAACGACGGAGCATATGCCGGGCTGGCTGGAGAAAAGCACGTTTCCCTGGCCTCTGTCGCCAAAGACTATCCGGATCTTGAATGGGTCGAGATGTATTCGGTCAGCAAATCCTTTAACGATCCCGGAGCTCGTCTGGGGGTGATTGTCGGCTCAAAAGATTTTGTGCGCGATTATCTGATGGTTAAGGGAAACACCGACTCCGGGCCTGTTCCTTCCATTATGGCCGCTTACGGGAAATTTCTCCAGGACCCCCCAAACGCGCGAAAATTTTTATCCCAATTGCGGGATCTCTATCGGCGGCGTTTGGAATACGTGATTCCATTATTTAAAAAATCAGGCCTTATTCCGGTCTGCGAGACAGAGGCGGGATTTTTTACTTTATGGAAAGTACCCGGAAGCGTTTTGGGGGTGAATCTCGCGGAAGAGGCCAAAGGCGGCAATTCCAATTTGGCGGAAGCTTTTAACCGCCTTGTGATTGCAAGAACCGGACTTGCGGGGGTTCACTTTCTAGGGCAGGACGAAAAGGGCGATCCAGAACCATTGATTCGCTATGCCGTTTGCGCGGACGTTTTAAACCCGCAGTTTAAAGAAAGATTTGAGGCGGCCTTGCAAACTTTGCGTCCGCAGTATTAAAGCCTAAAAACCCCACTGGGCGACATTGATGTCTCGAAAAGACGATGCGGAGAGGTCCATGTTTTTGTGCGGATGTCTTTTTACATGATGACGGCGGACTCTTAAACTGTGGCGAAAGTGTCCTAAAAGTCCCTTATTTTTTCTGCGTAGGGTCATATCTTGTTTCCCCCTTAAAGTTCTATCTCTCGAAGGATAACAGGAGTTTTAATTTTTGTCAACCCTTAGAATTATCCAACCCAAGATGAGCCTGAATTTTTTTTTTTTGATACAATCATCTTGTGAGCCGCCAAATCTCCCAGATTGCAATTGTGGCCCAAAGCAGTCAAAAAGCCGCCTCAGGTTTTGCCCGCATCCAAACCTTGGGGCCTTCCCGGAGAGTTCAAAACGCCTTGCGCCAACTGGGCCTTTATTGGGGGATTGGACTTTTTTGCGTTCTTTTCCCGCTACTCCATTTCATATTGGTCCCTTTTTTTCTGATTCTTGGAGTTTTTCTGGCCGCGCGGGCGGGCGCGGTTGACAGGGCGGTTGTTGACAGTTCGATTGCGTGCCCGGAATGCGGAAAACCCTTTCAGTTAAAGACCGCTCTGGCGCGTTGGCCGCTCAACGAGGTGTGTCAAAGCTGCCGCTGGTCTTTCTCTCTTTCGCCTGATTCGCGGAATTTAAGCGCTCCAGAGCTCCATAATCCGGGCTAAGGCTTTCTCTGTAGAAAAAGTCTTGGCCCTCCATCGCGCGCGCCGGATTTGATAAAATAGGCTAAATAAAATTTATTGCGGGATGGTGAAACGGTATCACGGCAGACTCTGAATCTGCTTTTCTAGGTTCGAATCCTAGTCCCGCAGCCATTCTTAAAACTGGCGCTCTTTAAAACGTTCGTCTTGGCCTTCCCCGCGGCGCAATTCCCGGCGGAGAGTGAAAAAAGCGAGAATGGCGATCAAGGTAAAAAGGAAAGCCAAGAGGCGGTCTTGCTGCCTTAAATGCGCTTGGGGATCTCCCAAGACTGAAATCTCGGGCTTTTGGGGAAGATAAAAAATAAGCGCCTCATCTCCCTTAGAAATATCCTTAAATCGGGGAGTTCCAAACCTGGCGCGGCCTTCTCCGCTATAAATGCGGCCGTTGGCGGCAAAGGAGTAATTCACTTTTCGGCTGCCGTTGAGGCCCTTGGCGGTCACCCAGCCGGTGGTCGCGCGCCCTTTCTTGGCGAGTTTGCGGTAATCGGGCCAGCGCGCGGCGTTGTTGAGCCAGAAAGAGAAAACCGCGCTTCCAAAAACGAAGGCGACAATGGCCCACAGAGGAATGCGCTTGCTCACGTTTAAAGGATAGCGGGTCTTTTGGTTTTTTGCCAGGGGTAATTTTCGCTATAATGAAAACGCCTCCATGCATAACTTGCGACGCTTAAAACCTTATCTCAAGCCCCACTCCCGGCGCATCGCCCAGGCCTGCGTCGTCATGGTCTTTGTCGCCATCTTTAACGGCGCAATGGTCTGGCTTTTAAAGCCCGTCGTCGATTATGTCTTCATTAAAAAAGACCCGCGGATGCTCGCCGGGGTCGTTTTGATCATCCCCATTATTTTTCTTACGAAAATGATTTTCACCTACACCCAGGCTTATTTGATGAGTTATCTTGGCCAAATCATCACCCAGGAAATTCGCGAGGATTTGTTTCGCCATCTGCATGAGTTGTCGCTTGAGTTTTTTTGGAGAAGCCGCAGCGGCGATATTCTCTCTCGCCTGACCAACGATTTAACTCGGCTTCAAGATGGAATCCAATTTGTTCCGCTTTATTTGGTTCGCGACTCCCTGACGGTTTTAATTCTTTTGGTCGTCATGTTCTTCATCCACTGGCAGTTCGCCCTGACGGCCTTGTTTACGATTCCGTTCGCGGCGTCGGTCTTATCTGTTCTCGGGAAAAAATTGAGAACATCCAGCCGCAAAAGCCAGGAAATCATGGGCGAACTTTACTCGCGTTTTCAGGAAAGCCTTCAGGGAATGCTGGTGGTCAAGGCTTTTAATTACGAATCCGGCGCTATCGCGCGCTTTCAAATTGAAAACGACGCCTTGTTTAACCAGATGATGCGTTACTTTCGCGCGACCGCCTTGTCCGGGCCGCTGATGGAATTTTTGGGAAGCCTGATCATGGCCGCTGTCATCTGGCAGGGGGGCAAGGAAATATTGGCTTTTAAAATGACGCCGGGCTCTTTCTTTGTTTTCTTGGGAAGTTTTTTCGCTGCCTACGCTCCAATTAAAAATATTTCGCAGCTCAACTCCAAGCTTCAAATGGCCTTGGTTTCCGCCGACCGCATTTTTCAAGTCCTGGATGAAAAGCCCTCGGTCGTTGACAAGCCCTTGGCGCCTAAATTTGAGTCTTTGAAATCCTTAATTGAATTTGAGAACGTCTCTTTTCGCTACGGGGGGCAAGAACGCTGGGCATTAAGGAATGTCAGCTTTAAGATTCAAGCTGGGCAAACTGTCGGGGTGGTTGGCCCCAGCGGATCGGGAAAAACGACATTAGTCTATCTCATGCTCCGCCTTTTTGATCCCAGCGAGGGAAGAATTCTCATTGATGGGAAAGATATTCGCGATTATTGCTCCGCGTCCTTGCGCGCCAAGATGGGGCTGGTCACGCAAGAAACCGTTTTGTTTAACGATACCGTTTCCGCCAATGTCAGCCTGGGAAACCCTCACGCGACCGAAGATGAAATTATCGAAGCCTTGAAAATCGCCGATGCATATGATTTCGTCAGCCGCCTTGAAAACGGCCTTTTGACCCATCTCGGCGACCGCGGGCTCAAGTTGTCCGGCGGAGAAAGGCAGCGCCTGGCTATCGCGCGTTCGGTTTTAAAAAAGCCGTCCTTGTTAATCTTGGATGAGGCCACCTCCAATTTAGACGCCGCCAGCGAAAAAAGCGTTCAAGCGGCCTTAGAGCGCGTTTCTAAGTCCAACACCACTCTTTCCATCGCTCACCGCCTATCCAGCATTAAAAATGCCGGCAAAATTTTAGTCTTTAACCGCGGAGAATTGGCGGAGTCTGGTTCTCACGAAGAATTAATCGCCTTAAATGGGCTTTATGCGACTCTCGATCGTTTCCAAAAAATTTCTGTCGAGCCCTGATATCCGGGCTCTGGTCCTGGATATGGATGGAGTCATGGTCAACAGCGAACAGCTGTGGCGGGAAGTGGAGGCTCCGGTTTTTCAGTCAATGCTCAGCGGCTGGACCCCGGATCTTTTTCACGAAATTGTCGGAATGGGAGTAGAAGACGTCTATCATCATTTCTCCAAAAATTACGGTCTCAAACAGACGAAAAAAGAATTTCTCTTTTCTTGTGAAAAAGTTGCCTTGGATATTTATGACCGCCGGGTGTCCTTGGCGGAAGGCCTCATTGAATTTTTACAAGAGATGAAAGAAAACCAGGTTCCGGTGGGGCTGGCCTCTTCTTCTCCCAAACGCTGGATATTGCGGGTTCTTAAGCGCTTTGATTTGCTCAATTACTTCTCATCGGTTTTAAGCGCCGAGGAAGTGGGAAATAAAACCAAGCCCGCTCCGGATATTTACCTTCGGAGCGCAAAAAATTTAAATATCCGACCGGAGGAGGGTCTGGCGATTGAAGACTCAACGGTCGGAGTCGCCGCGGCCAAAAACGCCGGGTTTTTTTGTTGGGGTTTTAGAAACGGCTCGAACCTTTCTCAAGACTTCTCAAGAGTCGACGGCGAATTTTCCGCGTTCACGGAAATTAGAAGTCCTATAGGGAATTGAGCTTTAAATCTTTTTTTAATGTTTTTTTGGCGAGAGACGCCAGTTCGCCTTTAATTTCAGAGGGCAATTTCTCATCTTCCAGAATCTCGATAATCCGCTCAAGACGGGGTCCGAGGGCGCGTTCATAAAGACCGGCTTTTTTGATAAGGGCAAGAACTTGTTTTTTGTCGGAGAATTCCCAGGTCTCTTCTTCCAAGAGATTGACCTCGAATTTTTTCCCAAAAGCCCGGACAAAACCTTTTTTGGAAAACGCCTCCAAGATTTTTTCCTTGAGTCCCCGCGCCTCTTCCTCGTTTGAGCGAATTAATTCGCATAACTGCCCGTATTGATCCACCAACGCGGGAAGATCTTCTTCGGCGGGTGGCTCGTTTTGCGCGATTTTAGGCGCGGCTTTGAGACCGGCCGCTCCATTTTTGCGTCCGCGGTCTTGATAGACCGGACACAAAATCTTGTAGTCGCACCAGCGGCATTTTTGTTCCGCCGGCAGAGGCTCAAAAAGCTCTTGGGTGATGGAATTGGCGACGCGAGTCACTTTTTTTCGCAAGTCGGAAACAATGTCCTCGGAATGCCGATCGATTGTCTGTTCTTTAAGAGTCGGCAGGTGATAAAAAGAGAGCCTTGCCACCGGCGCGCCCAGAAGTTCCTCGCAGGCGATTTGATACAAGGTCAGCTGTCCATCGGTCAAAACGCGCTCTTTTTCGAGGGCTTTTCCGGTTTTGTAATCCGTGACCCATAGCTTGCCGTCGGGAGTTTTGTCAATCCGGTCGATTCTGCCGGTGATGGGAACCCCGTTAATTTTGAAATCGAATTTATACTCGACGAAAAACGGAATTTGAAAATCCGATATATGTTTTTGGTAAAACCGCTTTAAAATATCTTC
>JAJZJF010000105.1 GCA_021810245.1 bacterium | reverse complement strand
TCTGAGATCATTTCTTTTTTGGGGGCCTGAAATTTTTCTTGGTTGAGAGTTATATGGGCGTAGGCCGCGGCTTCTTGCGGAGAAAACCCGAACCAGAGACGGGAAAGGTATATTCGGCAGGATTTAAATCCTGTTTCTCGACATTGGTCTTGGTAGCTCTCGACGAAATATTTCAAATATTGATGGTAGGTTGGCTGGGTATCCCAGATGGTTTTGGGAAGAGGCGAAAACTGTTCATATGCGGCCCTGATTTTTTGCCTTCCGTAGGCGATGGGGACGATATCCCAAAACGAGTTGGAAAATTTAAAGTCTGCCCGACGGACCAGACGCCAAAACACAAGCGCATCGGCATCATTGTTGGCGATCACTCCTTCCCATGGGAGAGTCGCGATGGGGGGCTTTTTAGGATTATATGAAAGAGAAGCGTTTCCTTTTTCGGCGATGAGTTTTCTGATCGCGCGCGCGACTTGAGGCGACCACCCTTCTCCAGAGAAAACGGCAGGGTTTTTCTTTGACTTGATTACGGATTTCTTTGTGTGTGCGCGAGATTTCCAATGCGGGTTTAGCGAACGGGGAAAAACCCGCCAAGGGAAAAAAGAGGCTAAGATTAGGACGTAGGCAAGAATAAATTTTTTTTTCGCTTCTTTTTTTGCCTCCATTTTAGTAAAATACTAAAAATAGGGTCGCTGAATCCTAGAATAAATTTCGATATCTCCGGTAGAGGAAATCATGAAACCAGGAATTCATCCAGAATACATGACGACGACGGTTACTTGCGCTTGCGGGGCTTCTTTTGAGACGCGTTCTACGAGGAAGCAAGTCAAGCTGGAAATTTGTTCCGCCTGTCATCCGTTCTTTACCGGACAACAGAAGTTTGTGGACGCCGCCGGACGTGTCGAGCGCTTTAAAAAACGCTTTGAATCTACCGAAGGGAAAACAGTCGTTCGAAAATCCGCCAAGGCGCCGGTCAAAAAACTCGCGGCCGTTCCGAGGGCGAAAAAGACTTTGAGCTCGGCCCCTAAAAAAACCGAGGGAAAGTCGGCCTCTAAAGTTCCCGCGAAGAAATAGTTTTTAGGGATATTTCTTTCCCTAATGGCGATGCTGCCTGCTTCCGTCTTGAAATTGGAAGAGGAATTTTCTGAAATTGAGGCGCGCCTTTCCCAGCCCGGGCTTTCTCCGGAAATCTTAAAAAATCTCTCCGCGCGCTATAATGAATTGCGCCCTTTAGTCTCTAAAATCAAGGAAATCAAGGAGGCTTATAAAGAAATCGCTGAGTTGGACTCGATTCTTGAGGGCGGAGAGGTGGATAAGGAGTTTGCGGATTTGGCTCTGAAAGAAAAACAAGCGTTTTCCCAAAAGGTCCAAAAAATCCAGGGGGAGCTTTTGGAGGCCTTAAAGCCAAAAGATCCAAACGATTCTAAAAACGTCTTTTTAGAGGTTCGCGCGGGCGCCGGAGGAGATGAGGCCGCCTTGTTCGCCTCGGAATTGCTGCGGATGTACAGCCGCTTTGCCCAAGATCAAGGTTGGAGAGTGGAAACCATGGAAGCTAATTCCACGGGCCTTAAGGGGCTTAAGTCGGCGGTCCTTTATATTTCAGGAGGGCCGGTCTATGGGTGGTTCAAATACGAAGGCGGCGTTCACCGCGTTCAGCGCGTTCCGCAGACCGAGGCCTCCGGCCGCATTCATACTTCGACGGTCACGGTCGCCGTGATGCCGGAAGCGCAAGAGGTGGATGTCGAGATTCGCCCTGAAGACCTCAAAATAGATACCTATCGCGCCGGCGGCGCCGGCGGACAAAACGTCAATAAAGTGGAAACCGCGATTCGTATTACCCATATTCCGACCGGAGTCGTGGTCCAGTGCCAAGATGAGCGATCCCAACTCAAAAATAAGATGAAGGCGATGGCGATGCTGCGCTCTAAACTCTATGACGCGGAGCGGCAAAAGCAGGAAGAGAAGGTGTCTCAAAACAGGAAGGTTCAAGTAGGGACCGGAGATCGCTCGGAAAAAATCCGAACCTATAATTTTCCTCAAAATCGCCTCACCGACCATCGCCTGGAACGCTCTTGGCATAATTTGCCGGTTCTGATGGAAGGCGCGATTAGGCCGGTTCTTGAGGCCTTAAGAGAAGAGGCGTCAAAAAATAGGGAAGAAAACTCGTGATGTCTTCGGTCTTGCAAGAGGGCCTTGAGTATTTAAAAGAGCGAAATGTTCCCGAAGCGGAAGCTTCATCCGAATTTCTCTTGTCGCATGTGCTAAAGATTGGGCGAGCCCAAATTTTGGGAAATGGTATCGCTCCTATTTCATTAGATGAAAAAAAACGGTTTTTGGCGTTGATTCGCCGGCGGGCCGCTCGCGAGCCCTTGGCATATGTGATAGGCGTTCAGCCCTTTGTTGATTTGGAAATCCTCTGCGGCCCCGGGGTTTTGGTTCCCAGGCCGGAAACCGAAGAACTTCTCGTTGAGATTTTCAAGAAATTCCGCGGTCGGGAAAAAGACGAGCTCTCGTTTTTAGATATCGGTTCCGGAACGGGGGCCATCGCCATTTCTTTAGCCCGTCATTTTAAGAACTCTCGCGTTTTTGCGATGGAAAATAGCGCTGGCGCGAGAAACTGGATGAGAAAAAACCTTGGTCTTTACCCTCAAGAGGCGAAAAAAATATCTCTTCTCCCTCAAGATATGTCGCGGGATTGGAAATTGAAAGGCCAGAAATTTGATTTAATCATTTCAAATCCGCCGTATATTCCGAGTTCCGAAATTAAAAAACTTGAGATCGAAGTTTTAAAAGAGCCGCGCGCGGCCTTAGATGGAGGCCGCAATGGGCTTAAATATTTGAGAAGAATTATTTCCTGCGCGCCGAGGCATTTAAAACCTCAAGGGCTTCTGGCCGTTGAGATAGGATTTAATCAGGGAGCGGGAGTTAAAAAAATCATGAGAAGCCGCGGTTTTAAACAAGTGGAAATTAAAAAAGATTTCGCGGGAATTGAGCGTTTCGCTCTCGCCCGAAAGGATTAAACATGGATCAATTTCTTATTGACGGCGGCAAGCCTCTTAAGGGCATGGTTAAAATCAGCGGTTCTAAAAATGCGGCGCTTCCTATCTTGATTGCTACCTTGTTGACCGATGAGGCCTGCGTCATCGATAACGTTCCTGTTTTGCTCAGGGATATTCGGACGACTTTTCAGTTGCTTGAAAGTCTGGGGAAAAAAGTTTACTCCCAAGGTTCGCGAGTGACTGTTAAACCCCAGGCATCCCTAAAAACCCATGCCCCCTATGATTTAGTCAAACAAATGCGCGCCTCTGTTTTGGTCGCGGGGCCGCTGTTGGCGCGCTTTGGCGTGGTGCGGGTGCCGATTCCCGGGGGGTGTTCTATTGGACTTCGTCCGATTGATATTCATCTCGATGGTTTTAAAGCCTTGGGCGCGCGAGAGTTGGTCGATCAGGGAGATATTATTCTCTCTTCAAGGGAGTTGTCGCCGGGACGGGTTCGCTTAAAATTTCCCAGCGTTGGAGCCACTGAAAATTTAATGATGGCCGCCGCCGCGCTCAACGGGGAGACAATCATAGAAAATGCGGCAAGAGAGCCGGAAATTGAAGACCTAGGGAGGTTCTTAATTTCTCTTGGAGCGAAAGTGAAAGGTTTGGGCGGTCCAAGGATTTCCGTTCGGGGAAAACCCGTTTTACATGGCGCGCGGTATTCCGTCATCGCCGATCGCCTGGAAGCCGGCACCTTTATGATCGCCGCTGCCGCGACCCAGGGCTGTGTTGAGATTGTGGGCGCTGATCCAAGGCATCTCAAAGACCCTATCGCCAAACTGCGCGCTTGCGGAGTGAGGGTTAAAACCGGAGCTCGGACAATAGCCGTTATTTCCAATGGAAAGGCGTTAAAACCCGTTTCAATTAAGACTGGCCCTTACCCTGAATTCCCAACAGATCTTCAAGCCCTTTGGATGACTCTTATGTGTTTGGTTGACGGCAAAAGCAAAGTAGAAGAAACTATTTTCGAAAATCGTTTTCTCCATGCGGCCGAACTTTTACGCATGGGAGCTTCCATCTCCGTTCATGGAAATCACGCTCAAATTTTTGGAGTTAAAAAATTGATTGGCGCTCCCATTATGGCTTCCGATATTCGCGGCGGGGCGGCGCTTTTGGTGGCGGCCCTTGCCGCCGAAGGACCTAGCGTTTTGCAGCGCGTGTATCATATCGACCGCGGCTATGAGAAAATTGAAGACAAATTGTCGGCTTTAGGGGCTTTAATCCGGCGCGCCAATGACTCTCGAAAAATCTCTCCAAACTCTTGAGGGGCGGCAAGAGCACAGAATCGTTCCTGGGCTAGATCGGATTTCAAGGCATTTGTCATTGTTGGGATATCCGCATAGAAATTTTCGTTCCATTCATGTCGCGGGGACTAACGGGAAAGGCTCGACCTGCGCGATTTTAGAGTCAGCGCTTCGCGCCGCGGGATATAAAACCGGGTTTTATCTTTCTCCGCACCTTGAGAGTCCTCGAGAGCGGGTTCGCGTCAGCGGAGAGTGGATTTCCGAAGAAGATTTTAAAAGGCTTTTAGAGAAAATCCTGCGTCTTGACCCAGAACAAGAATTGACGTATTTTGAAATTTTAACTTCCCTAGCCTTTCAGTATTTCTCCGAAGAGAAAATAGATGTAGCTATTGTCGAGACTGGGCTCGGTGGCCGTTTGGACGCGACCAACGTCATTGAAAAGCCTTTGGCTTCGGTAATTACTTCCATTGATTTTGACCATACAAACTGGTTGGGAAATACCCTTCAAGAAATCGCGCGCGAAAAAGCCGGAATCATCAAGAAAGACTGCGCGGTATTTTGTCCGCGATTGCCAGAGGCCGCCCTGTATTCAATTCAAACAAGGACCGAATCTCTAGGGGCGCCTTTGAATATAGTAGAGACCTCGTGGGCTGTCAAGAAAATCGATTGGGGAAAAAATAGCCAGATTCTTGAAACTCCTTGGGGAGAGGAAGCGAAATTGACTCTTCTGGGATCTTCCCAGGGCAGAAACGCCGCCTTGGCTTGGGCGGTATTATCTTATTTAAACCAGAATCAAGATTTAAAGATTTCTCATGCGGATGTTCAAAGAGGGCTTGCCTTGGTTTCTTGGCCGGGTCGTTTTGAAGTCCTCAGCGCTCCCGATGGCAAGACGGCGATTTTAGACGGAGCGCATAATCCGGAAGCGATGCGAAATTTTTCCAGTACCTGGGCTCAGTCTCCGTGGGCCAAAACGGAGGCTTTGTGGGTTATTGGCATGATGAGAGATAAAGACATCTACTCATCTCTTAAGTCCTTGCCCCAAGAGGCGCGCTCAATAATCGCGGTTTCTCCTTTGCATCCTCGCGCCGCCAGATCAGCTGATCTCGCTAAAATAGCTCGGGAGGTTTTTCCTCTGGCGCGGGTCTGTGAGGCGAATAATCTTGAGCAGAGCTTAGACATTTGTCAAAATCAAGGGTGGGAGACCCTCGTTGTTTGCGGTTCCCTTTATTTAGTGGATTGGGCGCGAAAGTCTTTAGCGAAGAGAGGATTTAAAAATGGGGAAAAATAACGTATCTATCGGAGTGGATGTCGGTGGAACTTACACTAAAATCGCGATTTTAGGGAAAAATGAGAAAATTCT
>JAJZJF010000104.1 GCA_021810245.1 bacterium | reverse complement strand
GCGGCTGTAAAGACGTCATTGTCCTAGAAATGATTCGCCCGGATGAAGCCGCGCGCAATCCTAAGGGATTCCTTAGAAAGATGGACCATCAAAACCGCCTCGAAGTTCGCGGCTTTATTGATGAGGGAGTTGGCTCCCTTCAAGAACTCTCTCCCGCCCCGCGAATTTTCCGCCTTTATCCTTCCCGCGCGCTTGAATTTGGGATGCTGGAATTCTTGTCCCCCTTGGTCCCAGAAGCCATCGAACTGGGCCAAAAAGACGCCGATTCTTTGATCAAAAATCCAAATCAATTTCTCACAAGCTAAGGAATTTGTTTACGCGAGGCTTCAGCGGCAATCATTGTATAATTGAGAGCGACGGGGTATAGCTCAATTGGCAGAGCGCCTGGTTTGGGACCAGGAGGTTCTCAGTTCAAGCCTGAGTACCCCGAGATTCGCCCTCGCGACTCCGCCTTTGGCGCCGCTCTTTTTGCTTGCGGATTTTTTCATAGGCTTTCAGCCTCTCGGAAGTTTCCGGAGAGATTTTCATCTCGATTTGGTCCACTAATTCCCGCAATGCCAAAAACCGGTTGAGCGATCTTTTTCGCTCGCGCTGAACCCGAACCGATATTTGAAACGGGGAATAAAACAGTTGAACGCAGTTGGCGGTTTTGTTAATTTTTTGTCCACCTTTCCCGCCGCCCCGGACGAAATTTTCCTCTATCTTTTGAACATCAATGTTTAGGCGCTTGATTTTTTCAAGAAGGGCTTTTTGCTTTGATTCAGAAACATCAAAGCGCTCGTTTAAATTCACGAAGGAGAAAGCTACTTATCGGAACAAACAACGGCGCGCAAAAACTCTCTATTGAGCTTGGCGATGTTAGAAACCTTGATTTCTTTCGGGCAAGCCGCCTCGCAGGCGTATTCATTGGCGCAATGGCCGAAACCCTCTTTGTCCATCTGGGCCCGCATATTGATAACCCGCGCGTCTCTCTCCGGCGCCCCTTGCGGCATCAAGGCCAGGTGCGAAATTTTGGCCGCGACAAAGAGCATCGCCGCGGCATTGGGACACGCGGCAACGCACGCCCCACAGCCGATGCACGCCGCCGCGTCCATGGCTTTGTCGGCGACGTCTTTGGGAACCAATATGCAGTTGGCATCCGGCGCGTTTCCGGTGTTGACCGAAACAAATCCGCCCGCCGCCACTACGCGGTCAAAAGCCGAGCGATCAACCACTAGATCGCGGACAATGGGGAAAGCCTTGGCGCGAAAAGGCTCGATGATAATTGTTTGCCCGTCTTGAAAATGGCGCATGCGAAGCTCGCAAGAAGTGGAAGCTTTTTCCGGCCCATGCGGATATCCATTGATGACGAGGCTGCACATGCCGCAAATTCCTTCCCGACAATCCGAGTCAAAAGCGATCGGCTCTTCTCCCTTTTCGAGCAGCTGTTCGTTTAAAACATCGAGGGTTTCAAGAATCGACATCTCGGGAGAAATGCCGACGACTTCATAACGGACAAGTCCGCCTTGAGATTGAGCGTTTTTTTGCCGCCAAACTTCAAGAAAAAATTTCATTGATAATTCCTCTGCGCGAGATGAACGGACTCGAAACTCAAAGGCTCTTTATGGAGGGCCGGCTCACGGCCCACCCCCTTAAACTCCCAAGCCGCGGCGTAGGAAAATTTCTCGTCATCTCTTTTGGCTTCCCCGTCCGGAGTCTGATACTCTTCTCTAAAATGCCCGCCGCAAGATTCTTCACGGTGAAGAGCGTCTTTGGCCAAGAGTTCAGCAAATTCCAGATAATCGGCGACCCGTCCAGCCTTTTCCAAGGCTTGATTGAGCTCTTCGCCAGAGCCCGTCAACGCCAAATTCTTCCAAAATTCTTCCCGCATTTCCGGAATTTGAGACAATAAATTTTTAAGGCCCTTGGCGTTTCTGGCCATCCCGCAATAATCCCACATGAGTTTCCCAAGATGCTTGTGATAATCGGACGCGGTTTTCTTTCCCTTAATCGAGAGAAGCTTCTTGATTTTTTCAGACGCCAAATTCTCGGCTTCCTTAAATTCCGGAGCCGAACTGGAGAGTTTGGGAAGTTTGGCTTGGGCCAGATATCCGCCCAAGGTGTAGGGAATGACGAAATAGCCGTCGGCCAAGCCCTGCATCAAAGCCGACGCCCCTAGGCGATTGGCTCCGTGATCTGAAAAATTCGCCTCTCCCAAACAGAAAAGCCCGGGAATCGTCGTCATCAAATTATAATCCACCCAAAGCCCGCCCATCGTGTAATGAACCGCCGGGTAAATCCTCATGGGAACGCGGTAGGGATTTTCATCAGTGATATGATGATACATGTCAAATAGGTTTCCGTATTTCTCCCGAATCGCCGATTCTCCCGCGCGCTTGATGGCGTCGGAAAAATCCAAATAAACTGAAAGCCCGGTAGGCCCCACTCCGCGACCCTCGTCAATCATGGCCTTGGCCGCTCGGGAAGCCACGTCTCTTGGGACGAGATTGCCGAAACTAGGATATCTGCGCTCTAAATAATAATCCCTGTCTTCCTCGGGAATCTGCTCCGGAGAGCGCTTGTCTTGCGGATTTTTGGGAACCCAGACCCGCCCATCGTTGCGCAAGGATTCGCTCATCAAGGTCAATTTCGACTGATGGGATCCGGAAACGGGAACGCAGGTCGGATGAATTTGGGTAAAGCAGGGATTGGCGAAATAAGCGCCTTTTTTATGGGCGCGCCAGGTCGCGCCGACATTGCAGGAAGCGGCATTGGTCGAAAGATAAAAAACGTTTCCGTAGCCTCCGGTGCATAAAAGAACCGCGTCCCCGGAATAAGACTCCATTTCCCCGGTGACCAGATTGCGGCAGACAATCCCGCGGGCCGCGCCTTGAGAGACAATCAAATCCATCATTTCCCGCCGGGGAAACATTTGGACCGAGCCCTTCCCGACCTGACGCATCAAGGCGGAATAAGCTCCCAACAAAAGTTGCTGTCCGGTTTGCCCCCGCGCGTAAAAAGTGCGGGAAACCTGCGCGCCGCCGAAAGAGCGGTTGGCCAGTGTGCCGCCGTATTCGCGGGCAAAAGGAACGCCCAACGCGGCCGAATGATCGATGATATGAGATGAGATTTGGGCTAAACGATAGACATTCGCTTCTCGCGCGCGAAAGTCTCCGCCTTTGACGGTGTCATAAAAGAGGCGCCAAATCGAGTCTCCGTCGTTGGGATAATTTTTAGCGGCGTTAATTCCCCCTTGGGCGGCGATGGAATGAGCGCGCCTGGGCGAATCCTGAAGGCAGAAAACCTTGACGTTATAGCCCAGCTCGGCCAATGACGCGGCGGCAGAGGCGCCCGCCAAGCCCGTTCCCACGATTAAAATCTCGAACTTCCTTTTATTGGCGGGATTGACGAGCTTAAGATCGAAACGATGACGATCCCATTTTTCTTGGATGGGCCCGGCGGGAATTTTTGAATCAAGGGTCATCTAATTTTCCCCAGCATAATCCAAAATGGGATTGAAGAAAAACCAAGCCCAATGACGGCGGCAAAAAGGTAGCCCAATTTTTTAATCGCCGGAGTGTATTTGGGATGATTGAGGCCAAAGGTCTGAAAGGCGCTTTGAAAGCCGTGGCTTAAGTGAAGAGACAAAGAAAGCATGGCGATGATATAAAAAACCGCATAATAGGGATTTTTAAGGCAAGAAACAACCAGATGATAAACCCCCTGGCTTCGATCGCCAAAGCGAAAATCCTTGAGATGGATAATCAAAAAGGCCAGAACAATGAAGGCGGTTGCGGTCATCGTCCTTGAGCCCCAGGTCCGACCGCCCTTGGCGGAATATTTGACATATCCTATCGGCCGCGCTTGATAATTGTGGTAGCGAACGATCAAGGCGATTACGATATGAAAGAGAAAAAGCCCGGCCAAAATCAGCTCGGCGGGCAAAATAAAAGGATTAGAATCCAGGGTTTGGGCAAAATGATTAAAAACTCCGGGGCCCTTGAAAATGAGAAGGTTTCCCGACAGATGCAAGACCAAAAACCCGCACAGGGATAATCCCGCCCCCGCGACAAAAAATTTCCGGCCCAGGGAAGAAGAGTAAAAGCGGGAAAGAAAGCTCATTAAAAATTGTTCCTTACGGATTCATTATAGCATTTGAGTTTTTTCGCGGACAAAAAATAGCCAGCGCTTTTCGCCCAGCAAAAAATATTTAAGAGGCTCTTGACAACATATTTTTATTCCCCTGGCGCGAACGCGGTTTTGATGTTATACTCTTTTTATGGATTATTGGCGCATTTTTGAGTCCTTTGAGCCCGAGTCAAAAAATGTGTTTTTAGATGTGGTTCATTGTTCAGCGACAAGTCCCACGCGGCCGCGCCTAAAGACAAAAGCCTTGACGGAATTCGAAAATTTCCGAGAATGTCATGCATTCCTCTCAACCTACACTCCGATACTCAAGAGAGGGGAAGAAAAGCCCATCCTTCAAGTTTGCTGCGGCAAATATCAGAAACCCGGCTGCGATGTCGGCCCGTGTTTTCTGGGAGTGACTCGGGATTACCGCTGCGAATATCGAGATCGCTTTAATACCGGATATTTAAAATAAGCCTACCCATTCCGCCAAGGAGCTTGACATTTTTGATAAAATGAGAGGCGCGAGGGTTGTCCTAATCGCCACTTATGAAAACAAATATAAAAACAAAACTGAAAGCCGATCAAAAATCTAAAAACTCTAACGCAAACGCCGGTACCTACGTCTATGACGCAGACTTGGGACAGGTGGTCAAACTCTCAAGCCGCATTCCCAGCGTCTCTTCAAAGAAAAAATCTTCCACCGAGGATTTTTCGCCTCCTTCCTGCGGGCGCTCCCAGTGCTGCGGCGGGGGCGGCTGCGATTAAAGACCTATACCTGTCTCCGTGTTTTAACGGGAAGCTTTAAGCCGCAAAAGCGCCCGACTAACGGCGGCAAGGGTTTTTCGGATGTCGGATTCCGAATGGGCCGACGATAAAAAACAGGCCTCAAATTGAGACGGCGGAAAGTAAACTCCCTCATCCAAAAGGGCGTGAAAAAAAGCCGCATATTGTTTGGCGTCTGATTTTTTAGCGGAAGAGTAATCCCGCACGGGCTGTTTAGAAAAAAAGACGGTAAACATCGGCCCGAAAGAATTGACCTGGACCGAAACGCCAGCCTTTCGCGCTTCTTGCTGAATTCCTTCAACGAGCCGGATGGTTTTGCGGTTTAAATCGGGATAGGGATTTTCTTTTTTGAGCAATGATAAAAGCTCAAGAGCCGCTCGAGTGGCCACGGGATTTCCCGACAAGGTTCCCCCCTGATAAACCGGACCGAGCGGAGCCAAAAGGTTCATGATCTCTTGTTTCCCGCCAAAAGCGGCCAAGGGAAATCCGCCGCCGGCGATTTTTCCAAGACAGGTCAGATCCGGAGAAATTCCAAAGATTTTTTGCGCGCCGCAAAAACCGAAGCGAAAGCCGGTGATCACCTCGTCAAAAATTAAAAGCGAGCCATGTTTTTTAGTCAAATCCCGCAAAGATTCTAAAAAACCTTTTTCCGGAACGACCGTGCCCATATTTCCCGACACAGGCTCCACAATCACCGCGGCAATCTTGGGACCCCATTTTTTAAACGCTTCTTTGACGGCCGGAATATGATTATAGGGAAGGCTCAAGGTCGTCTGGGCAAAAGATTTCGGCACGCCGAAAGAATCGGGGCGCCCCAAAGAAGCCAGGCCGCTTCCGGCTTGAACTAAAAGACTATCGGCATGGCCGTGATAAGCCCCGGTAAATTTCACGATGAGATCCCGTCCCGTCGCCGCGCGCGCAAGGCGCAAGGCGCTCATGACGGCCTCGGTCCCGGAGCTGGTTAGCCTTAACCGTTCAAGAC
>JAJZJF010000103.1 GCA_021810245.1 bacterium | reverse complement strand
AGTCGACGCCTATGATCGGGAAAAAGGGATTTCCTACTGGACTAAAAATTACCGGACATCGATCGAAAAAAACGATCCCGACGCCTTGACCCGGCGTTATGAATATTATGATCCGGTCTATACCTTATCTCCCGAAGGTCAGCGGTACTGGAAAAAGCAAACCGTCGCCGCCTAAATGTCCGCGCATTTATCGCCTTATAAAATTCCTGGTCTCTTGTTGGTTGAAGGGAAGGCTTTTCCGGATGAACGGGGACTCTTCATGGAAAGCTGGCGAGAAGAGGATTTTGCCGCCGTTCCCGGCGCGCGCTTTGTTCAGGACAATCTTTCAAAATCCCGCCAGGGGGTTATTCGCGGGCTTCATTATCAAAAGCGTCCTTCAGGAATCGGCAAATTAGTGCGTTGCGTTTACGGAAAAATTTGGGATGTCGCCGTTGATATTCGCAAAGGCTCTCCCACTTTTGGACAGTGGGCGGCTCTGGAGCTTTCCGGGGACGTCAATCGGATGTTGTGGGTTCCGGAAGGTTTTGCCCACGGGTTTTGCGCTTTAAGCCTTGAGGCCGCCGTGCTTTACCGGACGACGGGATACTGGTCTCCCGAAAACGAGCGCGGCATCATCTGGAATGATCCGGCGCTCAATATTTCCTGGCCGGTCGAGCATCCGCATTTGTCTTCCAAAGACGCCGAGCTTCCTTCTTTGTCTCAAACTGACAATAATTTCGTCTATATTTCCTGACTCAGAATTCTTCGATATAAGTTTTCAAAATCCTCGGGTATCTGAGATTCAAAGCTCGGCCAGTTTGATTCCGGAATTAAAATTTTAAGCGCGTGAAGCATTAACCGCGGAGCCGCGATAGCGGATTTCCCATAGAGAGAATCCCCCAAGATGGGGTGTCCAATAAAATAGAGATGGGCGCGAATTTGATGTCGCCTTCCGCTCAGGGGCGAAAGCTCCAAAAGAGAAGCGCTCTGGCAACTTTGAAGGGCGCGGTAGAGAGTGCTTGACGGCTTTCCTTCTTTTGAGACCCCGGTTCGCCCGGAGCCGAACAATTTAAGCGGGGCGTCAATAGAACCTTGCCCCTCTAATTTTCCGGAAACTAAGGCCCAATAGGTTTTTTTAATTTTACGGGCTTCAAAAAGAGACGACAATCGGCGCTGGGTTTGAGGGTCCTTGGCGAAAAGACAAACCCCGCTAGTTTCCTTGTCTAAACGGTGAACCGGATAGACGCAATGCCCCAATTTTTCCGAGAGAAGATAATTGAGCGGTTTTTCTTTTAAATTGCGTCCAAAAACGACGGTTTCGCCGCAGGCTTTTGAAACCACGATTAAATGGGCGTCTTCAAAAATGATTTCCATAAAAAAGGGGACAGTCCCTATTTGTTGGGGAATAGGCGCTCAAAAAGGTAGGCGTATTCAAGCGCGTACTCCTTGGCCGCTTTTTCAAGATTGGCCGCTTCGTGGTGTCCGCCATCGGAAGTCTCGTAATAGAAAACGGGATCGCCGAAAGATTCCATCTTGGCCGCCATTTTTCGGGCATGAGCGGGGGCGACGCGGTCGTCATCCTTGGAGCTTAAGAAAAAAACTTGCGGATAATGAACGCCGGGTTTTACGTTTTGATAGGGGGAATAGCGGCTAATAGCCGCGGCCATTTTTGGATCTTGAGGATCTCCGTATTCGGCGATCCAAGAGGCTCCGGCTCCAATGTGGGTGTAGCGCAGCATGTCCAAAAGTGGAACCTGACAGACGACGGCGTTAAAAAGGTTGGGCTTTTCGGTAAAGGCCGCTCCGACCAAAAGCCCGCCGTTGGATCCTCCCATGATTCCCAGATGGCGGGGCGAGGTGATTTTTCTTTGGATGAGATCTTTTGCGACGGCTAAAAAATCGTCGTAGGCCTTTTGG
Source organism: bacterium (assembly GCA_021810245.1). Lineage (GTDB taxonomy): Bacteria > Elusimicrobiota > Elusimicrobia > UBA1565 > UBA9628 > JAKAQV01. The sequence goes on along the minus strand of JAJZJF010000103.1, from coordinate 4,054 downwards.
CGATGGGTTTTAAGCGCCGCTTCATGCCAGGCCGGCCCGAATTCTCCGCCGCCGCGGATATTGGCGAGCGCGTAGACGCCGCCTTTTCTAAGCCAGATTTTTCCGACGATGCCGGAATAAAACGGCGTCATCGAAATTTCAAATCCGCCGTAGCCGTAAAGAAGGGTCGGGTTTTTGCCGTTTAATTTGATTTGTTTTTGATGGATGACAAAATAGGGGATGGGGGTTCCGTCTTTACTGTGAGTCCAGATTTGTTCGGAGACCAGATTTTGGGCGTCAAAGCGCGCGGGAAGTTTCTTGACGGCCTTAAGCCCCGAGCGGTCTTTGAGATAGAGCGTGGTGGGAGTCAAAAAATCCTGGTAGCTTGTGAAAATCGTGTTTGAAAGGCTTTCTCCGGAGACAATATCGGTCGCGCCGTTTTGAGGGAGTTTGATTTCGCTTAAGGACCAACGAGAATTTTTAAGGCGGCCTTCCAAAATTTGGCCGCGCACGTTTTTGAGAATTGAGAGATAGAGAACGCTTCTGGCCGCAAAGACGTCTTCAATGGTCTCATGAAATTTGGGGCGATAGACCAAGGACGCGAAACGCTCGGGGTGAGTTTTGTCGATATCAGCCATCGGCCAAGAGATGAGATCTCCCCGAAGAAATTTGCCGGAGGGGGTTTTCCAATCGCTTCTCAAAACGGCCAAGGCCAAGCCCTTAAAAAAACCTTTTAAATCCGCGTCCTCGGGAATCGGGATGCGTTTGAGTTTTTGATGGGGGCTTATCCAATAATTAATCGCGCGAAAAAAAGCCGGAGTCCTGACGATGACGGCAATGGGACCGGAGGGGCGAAAATTGACGAAGCCGTAGGCCTCCATGTCGGTTTCCTTTCCTTTAAAAAGAGTTTGGGCTTGGGACAAGGGCGTGTGCCGCTTCCAGAGCTTGACGATTCTGGGATATCCCGAGCTGGTCAAGGTTCCCGGGCCGAAATCGGTCGCGACTAAAATCGCGTCTTGGTTCAACCAAGCCGTTTCAGATTTGGCGTTGGGGAGATTAAACCCGTCTTTGACAAAAGAGCGCGAAGGGATGTCAAATTCCCTGACCAATTTCGCGTCGGTTCCTCCGTCAGAGAGATTGAGCAGGCAGCGGTGATAGATAGGGGGCAGGCGCGTCCGAAACGCCGTTCCCTGAGTCGGCCGCGCACGCTTTTGCGAGGAAGGCAGGCACTCCGCTCCCTGCCATACCCAGTTTTTCTTTTCTTTCTTGGCGAGTTCGTCGATATCCAGTAGATTTTGCCAATGGGGATGGGGAGTTGAGTAATCGGAAATGAGGGCGCGGCGCCAAACTCCGCGCACGTGCCTGCGGTCTTGCCAGAAATTATAAACCCATTTCCCGCGCAGATTGGGATAGGCAAGCTTGTCCGGAGCTTCAAGGATTTTAAGAATTTTCTCGCGGATGATTTTGTATCTAGGGTCCTGGGCTAAAACCGACAGGGTCTTTTGATTTTGGGCCTTGACCCATTGAAGAGCTTTGGGCGAATGGGTGGGCTCTAGCCATAAAAAAGGGTCGGAGGGTTGGACCTGAGAGGCGCCGGTTTGAGCGGCTACGGAGGCTTGCGGGAAAAGAAGGACGGCCGCGATGATGAGTTTGAGCTTCATCAACGGAAATTTTTGAACTGAAGATCCACGCCGAAATTTCCGTTTTTAAGATGGGCCATCGCCGCCTGAAGATCGTCTTTGGATTTACTGGAAACTCTCAACTGATCTCCCTGAATCGAGGGGTTGACCTTGAGTTTGGCCGCCTTAAGAGATGCCGACATTTCCTTGGCCTTGTCTGTCGGTATCCCAGATTGAACGGAGACCTCCATTCGGGCCGTCTGCCCCAAAGCCGTTTCCACTTTTTCCTTTTTAAAATTTTTAAGCGGAAGCCCGCGCTTAGCCATTCTCATCGAGAGAACATCGAAAGCGGCCTCGATGCGGTTTTCATCTTTCGCGCGGAAAATGAGCTTTTTATCCTTTGAATTAAGCTCAATAGAGGCCTGGGCGTCTTTAAAATCAAAGCGGTTCGCGATTTCTTTCATCGCGACCTGAATGGATTCCGAAACCAGGTTTAAATCCACTTCGCTGACGACATCAAACGAATAATCCTGGGCCATGGGTTCATTGTATCACTTCCTCGCCCGCTTCCCAAAGACTAGAAAAAAGGGACTGCGTCCGCTCTTAAAGCGAAAAGACGCGGCTTTAATGGATTTTTAACGGGAGCCCGTGTTAAAGTTTATTCATGCCATTTCAAAATCGCTTGAAATTTTTTTGTGGGGCCGCTTTTTTCGGCTTGGGGCTTTTGATAAGCTCTTCTTCCCGCGCCCAAAGCGTATCTTTGCCGCCGCAAGTTTCATCTTCGAGCGTTGACTCAAGTTCCATTTCCCGCCGCGCCAAGCCCGCGCCTTATGACTCGATTTTCCCTCAGACGGAATATCTTGGCCCGACCATCGGGGTTTCAAGTTCCGCTCCCGCGTCTCCGCTCAATGATTTTCTTTGGGGACATTCCCATTGGCTTAAAGATCATCAGATTTCTATCTCAGGCTGGGTAGACGCCGGATATAACGCCAGCAGTTCCAATCATTCCAATGAGCCGATGACCTATGACATTGTGCCCAATTCCGTTCAGCTCGATCAGGCCGTTCTTCAGGCCGAGAGGCTTCCTGACACGGTTCAAACCGATCATGTCGATTGGGGCTTTCAGTTTGACGGGCTCTACGGGATGGACTATCGCTACACCACCGCCCAGGGGTATTTCAGCCAACAACTTTTACAGCAAAATAAGCTTTATGGGTTTGATCCGGTGATCGCCAACGTTCAGGTCTACGTTCCTCAAATCGCCGAGGGAACGCTTTTTACCATCGGACGTTACATTTCGCCGGCCGATATCGAAGCGCAGTTTGCTCCCCAAAATTTTCTCTACACTCATTCTTTGATGTTTAGCTACGACGCCTATACCCAGACCGGCGTCAATGCTGCGGTTAAGTTTAACGACACCTGGACCCTTCTTCTGGGCGTGGATGCGGGAGATGATATAGCGCCCTGGGCTCCGGCGGCCCAACCGACGGGACTAGCCATGCTCCGCTGGGTGTCTCCGAGCAACAACGATTCCCTCTGGGGCGGCGCTGATTCCGTCAATAATGGGCAATTTACCGCCAATCATGACAATTTGCAGGAATTTAATCTGACCTGGAGCCACCGTTTTAATCCCGGGTTTTTTACCGAGACCGAAGCCTATTATTTAGATCAGTGGAACGCCTACATGGGAGGCACTTGCAATTTCGGCCCGCTGACGGCTTTTGGGGGCGGCGGCTGCGGGGCCTTTATTCCCGGCATGTCGACGGCCTGGGGCGCGGTCAACTACACTGAATATAAGCTCGACGATAATAATTTTCTATCGGTTCGCAATGATTGGCTTGATGATGTCAATGGACAAAGGACCGGTTTTGCTTCTCAATATGCCAGTTGGACGGTGGGAATCACGCATCAATTTTCCGCTCTGACCGAAATCCGCCCGGAAATTCGCTATGAGCGCTCGCTGACTGGCGCGCTACCGTATAACGACGGAACCAAGCGCGATCAATACACCTTCAACATGGATATCATTCAGTCGTTTTAGCGGACGAAATGAAAGAGAGTCATGAGCGCCGCCAGCGCGCTAAACCCAGTCAGCACATTGCGTCCGAAATAATCTAGACGTTTTTCCAAATGTTCAAAGCGATAATTGAATTTTTCTTCCATTTTTTCAAACCTCTGGTTGACTTGTTCAAATCTTTGGTCGATTTGCTCAAACCTTTGGTCAACTTGCTCAAATCTCCGGTCGACTTGTTCAAATCTTTGGTCGATTTGCTCAAATTTCCGGTTGACTTGCTCAAACTTCTCATTGACTTCCTTAAACTTCTGATCTATTTCCTTGAAATTTTCATTAACTTCCTTGAATTGCCGGCGAATATGGCCGAATTCGCTGTCGACGCTTTCTTCTAGGTGCGCGATGTGATTGAACTGAGTTTTAAGCATCAGCGGAATGGCCTTAT
>JAJZJF010000102.1 GCA_021810245.1 bacterium | reverse complement strand
CTGGGAAGGTGGGACCGCAAAACTCATGAGATTGTCCTTAACCGCAATGAGCATTATTGGAGAAAGCCCGCGCGCATTAAACACATTGTCATTCGCAGCATTAACGAGTTTGAGACCCAGAAACTCCTATTTGAATCCGGGGCGGCCGATTCAATCTCAATTAGTCGTCAGCATCTCCCCCAAATTCAAAACATCCCGGGAATTAAGATCGCCGATGTCCCAGTTTTAGGGACTAATCCCTCGGCTTTTTTTACCTTTCATATTAGCACTCAAGCTAATTCTTTTATCGGCTCCGGCAAACTCGATGGGCAGGGAATCCCCCCTGATTTTTTCTCGCATAAAAACATCCGCAAAGCGTTCGCTTACAGTTTCGACTATCAAGGATATATTCGCGATATTGAGGGAGGAAAAGGTTTTCAGCCCAACGGCTGCATCCCCAACGGGATGCTAGGGCACAATCCCAATCAAAAGACTTATCACCTTGACTTAAAAAAAGCGAAATCCTATTTCAAAAAAGCGCTAGGCGGAAAAGTTTGGCAAAAAGGCTTTCGCTTTACGATGGAATATAACGCAGGTTCAGGGACCTCCATGGCAATTGCCCATATTTTCCAGCACAATGTCGAAAGTTTAAATTCCCGATTTCATATCAACCTCAGACCCATGGACTGGTCCACTTTCTTAGACGCGCTTAATTCCTCGCGCATTCCTCTTTTTCCCATTGGCTGGATAGCGGATTATCCTGATCCCGACGATTTCGCTTTTCCACTGATGGATTCAAGAGGGGTCTATCCATTCACCCAGGGATATCGCAATCCCAAGGCCGATAAGATCATCGAACAAGCCGCGCACGAGTTAAACCTCAAAAAACGGGAGAGGCTTTACTGGGAATTGCAAGAGATCGAATACGAAGACGTTCCCCATATTCTAATCGTTGAACCGTTTGAATTGCATGTTCGGAGAAGCTGGGTGCACGGCTGGGTCTACAACCCAGTTCGAAGCGCCTATTTTTACCCGCTTTACAAAGAACTTCCCAAGACAGGAAAAACTAACCATGATTAAATTTATCCTAAAAAGGCTGGCGATGCTGCCCTTGGTGATGCTGGGGGTAACCGCGCTTTTATTTATGATTCTCCAGTTTTTATCTCCGGACATGCGCGCGGCCCTCTACATCAAAGACCCGCGACAAATGGCCCATCTTAACGAAGTCATTAAAGAATACGGGCTTGATAAGCCGATGCCGGTTCAATACGCGATTTGGCTTAAGGGAGTTCTGCACGGAGATTTGGGATACAGCGAAACCGCCAAAATGCCGGTCTTAGACGCCATTCGGGCATTTTTTCCGGCGACGGCGGAACTGGCGATTGCGGCATTTTTTCCAACCTTGATTTTTGGGGTTTTGTTTGGAGTCTTGTCGGCCATTTATAAGGACAGCTGGTTTGATCAGCTCATGCGCTTTGTCGCGATCACCGGATATTCCTTGCCAAGTTTTGTCTTCGGCCTATTTCTCTTGATGATTTTCTATGGGGAATTTCACCTTTTCCCGCCCGGGAGATACTCCATCGATGTCGACATCCTCGTTCACTCAGCCTCTTTTCATAATTATACCGGCCTTTTGAGTTTGGACGCGCTTTTAAACGGGCAATTTTCCGCTTTTTTCGACATCGCCAAGCACCTCGTCTTGCCGGCCCTCACCTTGATCTACATCGAAATCGCCCTCATCTTGCGCATTACCCGGTCCTCCATGCTTGAGGAAATGGGAAAAGATTATATCCGCACCGCGCGGGCCAAAGGCCTGGATGAAAAAACCGTCATCGTCAAGCACGCCCTCAAAAACGCGCTTATTCCCGTCATCACCTTGTCGAGTCTTCTTTTTGTCGGTCTTTTGGGAGGGGTCGTCATCACTGAAACGGTTTTTGATTATCCCGGCATCGGGCATTGGGGAGTCGTGGCCGCCCAACAACTGGATGTCCCCGGGGTTTTGGGCTCGACATTGCTAGCCGCCCTTTTATTTGTGCTCGCCAATTTGGTTTCGGACATTCTCTACGCGGTCGTAGACCCGCGGATGAGAACCGGGCATCAATAAGTTTTAAGGCCTTTTTTTAAAATAACGCGGGACAAATCTCTTAGAAATTTTTCTGCATCCGGCGCGGCGTGAAAAGCGGCGGCTTCTTTTGGGGTTTTTGTCAGGGTCAAATAACAGCCCGCGCAAAATGAAATGCCGTAGCGGTCTAAAATCGGCAAAATTTGCGGGTATTGTCGAATCAGATGATAGAGCTTTCGATTTTCTAATTTAGCTTTGCGCTTTCGTTTTTCCATGAAAGCGGCCCCCTTGGAAAATTCATCGCAAGAACGATCGCTTGGTCAATATCCTCTCGGCTCGCGATTCCCTCCTTCAAGGCCAGCTCGGCTTCTTCAATCACGGCTTGAATCACCATTTCCCAGGCTTCGCCCTCCGAAAAATCGCCATCTCCCGGCGCGGCCACGGCGACTTCCGGGTTTTCACCAATAGATTTTCCATCTTTGTAGAGATAAAACCCTTGCCCCGATTTTCGGCCATTGTGCCCCAAAGAGACCAAATGCTCTTGAATGGGCTGGGGTTTAAAGCGTTCCGGTTTTTTCAAGGCCTCATAAATTGTTTTGGTGATCGCGAGATTGACGTCAAGACCGATCAAATCCATCAGTTCAAAAGGCCCCATCGGAACCCCGCCGATAATTCGCGCCGCAAGGTCTAGCTCTGAAATGCCCGCTCCAGATAAAACCGCGCGCTGAGATTCCAAATAATAAGGCCGCATGACGCGATTGACGATAAAGCCGGGAGTGTCTTTGACCGCCACCGCCTTTTTTTGAAGAGATTCTTCGATAAATTTTTTCGCTTCTTGAAAAACATCCGCATCCGTTTGAGGGGCGCGAATCATCTCAACAAGCTTCATCGCGACCGGCGGATTAAAAAAATGGAGCCCCAAAAACCGGCCCGGGTTTTTCAGTCCCTCTCCCACGTTTGAAACAAGAAAAGAAGAGGTATTGGTGGCGAAAATAGCCTGAGGGCAAATTTGCTCAACCTGGGCCAAAATATTTTTTTTAATGGCGAGGTCTTCGGTCACGGCCTCAATGATGAGATTAAGCCCCTCAAACTCTTTAAGGTCTTTGGCGTAAACGGCATTTTGAAGCGCGAAGTTCAGCGCTTCCGGAGTGATTTTATTTTTAGCGGCGGCGTTTTCAAGATTCTGGCGAATTTTTCCGGCGGCCAAGCAAAGAGCCTCCGGAAGCGCGTCATAAATCAACACCGGAAATCCGCGCTGAAGACACATCTGGGCGATGCCGGCCCCCATCGTCCCCGCGCCCAAAACGCCGATTTTTTTAATCATCGAGATAGGAACGGCCTATCCCCCTCACCCCGGAATAAACGGTTCTTCGGTCATTTTCGAGATTTCAGGCTTCCAATCGGGAACCTTGAGGCTAAATTTCGCGCACTTCTCTTTTACTTCGGCGGCGAAAGACTGCCGGACCTCGTCGTTTCCCCGTTTTTTGAGCCCGAGCTTGCGGTAAGTTTCATTTCTGGGAGATCCCGCGCGCCCAAAAATATTCATCGTGCGCGGATACCACTTATCCAAAGCCTTTTGGAGATCGTCATGGGTTTTATCATCTTTGGCCAGTTTTTCGGTCCACTGATCCCCATGCGCCATATGCATGCCTTCCTCTTTAAAGATTCCGTCCATCACGTCGCACCAGGGCTTATAGGAACAGTCAAGCGCGTCTTCAAGCTGATACCCGGCGCCCCGGTCCATGCAAAAATTAAACATGATGAAGTCATACCAGGTTTCAATCGGATAATAGAAGATGTTGACGCGCTTGTCATCGGACACGCGCTGGGTGCCGATATCCTCGTCTTTGACGCGCAAATTAAAATTGTGTTTCTGGTAATACTCTTCGACGTCGAGTCCCATTCCTTCTAAAAGCCGATACATCACCCGCGCGTGCCGCACCTCGTCTTTGACAATTTGAGAGACTTGAAGAGTTTCCTTAATATCGGGAGATTTCATGATCCAGGGAACATAACCAAAAGCTCCGGCGAGTTCCGAATCGGCCTGCATCATCATGAGATGCGTCAGATTTTCCCGATACTCTTCCGTCATTTCTTCAAGGGTCTCGACTTTTCCGCCGAATTTTAATTTTTCTTGAAGCTTTTCTTCTTTAATTCTCTCTGGTTCTTTTGGCATAAGCCCTCCTATTTCCCTTCAAAACGGGGTTTACGTTTTTCAAGAAACGCGGCGACGCCCTCAGCGTGGTCATGGGTTTTTCCCAACACCTCTTGAAGCTGCGCCTCGTATTCCATCTGCGTTTCTAAATTATTCTCAAAAGAGCGGTTTATCGCGCGCTTGGTCAAGGCTACAGCCAAGGGCGGAGCCGCAATCAGCTCTTGGGCCAATTTTCGCGCCTCATCCATGACTTGGCCTAAATCAACAAGGCGACTCACCCAGCCGAAACGAAAGGCTTCTTCCGCCGTAATGGGTTTGGCCGTCCAAGCGTATTCAAGCGCCAAAGACATTCCGAGAAATCTCGGCATAAAATAAGTCATGCCGGAATCCGGGACAAGGCCCACGCGCGAAAAGGCGTTGATAAATTTTGATTCACGGCTCGCGACTTTAATATCCGTCGATAAAATCAGGCTCGCGCCGGCCCCGGCGGCAAGCCCATTGACGGCCCCGATGACGGGTTTTTCCATGCGTCGAATTTGAAGAATGAGCGGATTAAAATGCCGCCTTAGTTCGTCGCCCAAGGAAAAGGGCGCTTCTTCTTGTCTTTTTTTGAGATCCCCAAGATCGGCGCCGGCGCAAAAAGCGCGGCCCGCCGCCGTCAAAATCACGCAGCCGATCTTTTTGTCTTTTTCCGCCTTTTTAAGAGACTCTAACAGCCCCTTCATCATTTCAAGAGTCAAGGCATTGAGGACATCGGGACGGTTCAAGGTCAGGGTCATCACGGCGCCGTCTATTTCGACGAGAAGCGGTTTTGTTTGAAGGGCTTCGGCCATTTTATTTTCCTTTAAATTCGGGTTTGCGCTTTTGGGTAAACGCCTGCATTCCTTCCTTTTGATCTTCCGTGTCAAAGAGCGAATAAAAAAGCTCCCGCTCAAGTTTGAGAGCGGCGGGATAAGACGGATAATCCGGATTTAAGGCCGAGAGAACGGATTTTTTGGCCGCCGCGGCCGCCAGCGGCGGCATCGCGGATATCTGATGCGCCCATTTTATCGCTTCATCCAAAAATAATTCCACCGGGACCACGCGATTGACCATTCCCAAACTCAACGCCTCATGCGCCGATATCCTGCGTCCAGTTAAAACCATCTCCAAAGCCAACGCTCGTCCCAAGAGTCTTGCCAAGCGCACCGTTCCCCCCGCCCCAGGGATGACCCCGATTGAAATTTCAGGCTGGGCAAAAACCGCGGTTTCAGAGGCCACTCTTAAATCGCAGGCCAAGGCAAGTTCTAAGCCGCCGCCCAAAGCGTATCCGCTGATCGCGGCAATCGTCGGCTTTGGGAAATTGGACACCATGTCCCAGCGGGATAAATGCGGATCCGCGCGCATTTCGGCGCTCGTTTTTCCCTGCATTTCCGAAATATCGGCGCCCGCAGCAAAAACTCTCTCTGACCCCGCGATGACGACCACGCGAATAGCGGAATTGGCCTCAAAATTTTTCAACGCCTCTCCCATCTGGTCCATCAACGGATGGCTTAACGCGTTGAGCGCCTCAGGGCGGTTCAAAGTTAAAAGGGCGACAGAGCCCTTTTGCTCTACAATCAACTCTTGTGTTAATTGGGTCATGGAATCAGGCATGTCCGCCAGCGGCGCCTCCTGTAAATATATACGAGCTATACCGGCATTTTGTTCCCGAAGATCGCGCTTTATGTCTCAATTCAAATCCACCCACACGCTCTTAAGTTGGGTGTAAGACTCAATGGCGTATTGGCTCTTTTCCCGGCCATAGCCGCTTTGCTTAA
>JAJZJF010000101.1 GCA_021810245.1 bacterium | reverse complement strand
CTGCGTTTCGTCGTCTTGTCCGAGTCAATCGCTTTTTGGAAGCGATTGATGCAGTCCAAAAAAAATTATCCGCTGGCAATACCGCTTTGACCCGCTCTTTACAAAAGCGCCATATTGGCTCAAATATCAAGAGTCCAAGCTTGGTTGAGGCAAAAAAAGCTTGGCGCTCAAATTTGGGAGATGATTCAACGCAATCGCCTGTCTCAACTCCCCAAGAAAGACGGTCGCGAAGAAGCCTCCCACTCCAAGCAGAAAATCTTCAATTGCAGAATATCGCGCAAAAAAATTCGGATGTTCCGTCTCCTGAAATCGCCCACCGCCGGCTTCAAATGCAAAAAGCCGTTCGAAAAGCGTTTTTCGGGACGCCCCATTGGGATCAGGCAAAAGTCCTTTTAAGCCAGGCTGTTGACGCAAACAAGGAACAGTTCTCAAGGATCGCTCGAAAATTGGCTTCCCTTTGGGATCGCGTCTGGAACGGACGAGGGCCAAACCCATTTAAGAACTGGGCTAATTGCGTCTCGCGATCTCAGGACTGTCACTAAAACTAATTTAAATTAGCGGCGCTTCTCCCCTATCTGAAAAAGCGATCGCGTCTCCGACTCCGATAATCTAAGCGCCCGCGCCGCTGGCGCGCTTCCAATTCATGTTCATTATGGCTATTCCAGGGAGGTTTTCATTTCTTGGGATGGCGCCGCGACAGACCATCGTTTATGGACAAAATCAAATGACCAATCCGCCTGGGTTATCATATTCGTGCCGATGATAAGATGCAAATCGGGCAGCTTCAAAATTCCTTGTATGAAGCGAAAGTCCATAGCCAAGACATAAACGTTTGAAAATTGCCGGTTCCCGATTTCTATCGACTTGGCTTTATAAATTTTGGTTTGCGCCGTTTGACAGTTTATGTCACTGGCCGGATATTCTTCAACGAACATAAAGTTCTCGGGATGATTGGCGATTATATTCTCATCAATCACCGTCAACCCCGCTCCGGTGTCAAACATAGCCGTTGTCTCCTGGCCGGAAACTTTGGCGGGAAGTAAAATATCTTTGTCCATGGAAAATTTGAAAGGGAATATGCCGCGGGGCAGCCGGCCGTCGATAATAGCGTGAGGATTTTTATCGCTGAATGACAACTCAAGGCTCCGTGATGCCAAGGCTACCCATCCTATGACGGGAGCAGAGAGACCATTGTCGCACCGGGACCTGGCTTCGCGTTCAATTCGTTGAGATCCAAACGGGATTGAGTCGACTCTGAAATCGGAGATTTGAATGATGTCCACGGATTGCAATCCGCCGGACATGCCGCCTGTTTTAGCATGGCCAATAACAGGGTAGCGATTAAAAAAATCATTGTTCAAAACCGTTATATTTCTTCCACTGCCAGTATCAAGTTCGCAAGGCGTTTGTTTCCCATCAAAAGAGCAATCCATGAATATTACGCCAGCGTTCACGCCTTTGGATTGGGAAACAAAGCGGAGCGATATCATTCGACCGTCTGTTTTCGCGAATATTTCATTGGACTGAATCACGCCCAGCATTTTGGCTTGAGAAATCGCCACGGATCGAATATGGCTCAGCTGGGATGCAAATGAAGAAGAGCTCGGAACGATTTGGGCGGCGGCAAGATTTGGATGAGAAAATTGGAGGAATAACGCGGCTAGAACCATCGTATTCAACACAAGTATACTATACCGAATTCCCCGATTTAAATTAGCGGCGGAAAAGAGCGCGGCGGGATCTGGCGACAGGACGGCGGCGAAAACGAATTCCAGAAAAAGTTTTTGCCTTGGTCGGTTCGAGATTGGGCTTTATCGCATAAGGAAAAGTGGGGAGCATCGCCCTAGGAAAAACCACTCCGGTAAAGCGCTCAATTCCTGAAATCAAAGGGTCTTCTTCCCGGTCGCAGAAAGTAATCGCATCTCCAACTCCGTAGGCGCGTCCCGTGCGCCCCACGCGGTGGACATAATCCTCGGGATTTTGCGGGACATCGAAGTTAATGACATGGCTTATTTCACGAACGTCTATCCCGCGGGCGGCGATATCAGTAGCGACCAATATTTGAGTGCGCCCGCTGCGAAAATTTTCCATCGCGCCCATTCTTTGGCCTTGGGTTCTTCCGGCGTGAAGGATGCCGACTGAAAAGCCCTGGGCGGAAAGTCTTTGGGTCAAGCGATCGGCGCGATTTTTAGTGCGGGTAAAAACGAGAACGGACCTCATCTCGGTCGCTTTTAAAAGGGCGACCAGTAAATCCGTTTTCTGCGCTTGAGTAATGGGATAGACAACCTGGCTGATTCCTTCTGCGGTTTCGGTGGGGCGAGAGACCTCGACCCGTTCAGGATTTCTTAAGGCAAAGGCCGCGATTTGATCGACCTTTTTGACCAAGGTCGCGGAAAAAAGCATGGTCTGTCTATCGCGAGGAACGCGGGAGATAATCGCGCGGATGTCGGGCAAAAAACCCATATCCAGCATACGATCCGCCTCGTCTAAAACCAAATATTGGACGGAATCCATTTTGAAACGGCCATTTTTAAGATGATCCAGGAGTCTCCCAGGAGTGGCCACGATGACAGAAGCGCCGCCGGACATGGATTTTCTCTGCCGATCATAACCGACTCCTCCAATAACCGAAGCGACGCGAACTGGAGAAAATTTTCCGCAATCTTTAAAACAAATTTCGACTTGAGCGGCGAGTTCGCGGGTTGGGACGATGACAAAGGCCCGCAGCCCGTTTCCGGGTTTAGTCAAGAGATGATGGAGAATCGGCAAGACAAAGGAAGCCGTCTTTCCGCTACCGGTTTGAGCGCAACCGAGGATATCTCCCCCTCTTAACGCGACGGGAATTGCCTTGGATTGAATGGGGGTCGGTTCATTCCACCCGAGGGTTTTGACCGCGCGTTCAAGATCGGGATGGAGGCCTAGTTCGGAAAATAGCACTCCCTATTCTATCATTTATACGGTCTTTCCAACTTTATAAGAATGCCAAATCGCCATCCAAATAGCCAGGAAGGCTAACGCCAGGGCCACAATCGCGCGCGGCCAGGTAAACGCCGCATTCAAATGATTGGCCGCCAACATTCCCAAAAGCATCGGGGCGGAAAGATAAGTGTTGGTTCGAGAAGCGAGAGAGGCTCTTTTGCGAATGGGAGGCAACTCTTCCGCCGGAGTTTTGCCGGAGAGAATTTTCTTTTGCGCCGGCCAGATGATAAACCAAACGTTAAACCACATGATCGTTCCAAAAAGCATTCCCATCAAAAGCCATCCGGAAGGAGCCCGAAGCCCTTGAGCGCTAAATCCAACGCCCGGGACATACATATAGATTAAGGCATAAAGGAGAAGCCCGGCCAAGAAAGTGACCATCGCTCCCCAACGAAACCACCATAGCGCTCGCGGCTGGAGCTTCGGATTGGCGGCCTTTTTCCCGGCGTCGTCTAAATCCGCTTGAAAAGGAACATTGACGAAGTTAAAGAAATAGAGCATCCCAATCCAGGTAATTCCGGCAATCACATGAAGCCAGCGCACGGCAAATTCATATTTGTTCATTGTTTTCTCCTTAGGAGTTTAGGTTATTAATTTCCGAGTATATTTGTCAACTATAAAAATGAAGCCAAAACGCCTCAAATGCAAGTCCTCCGCTTTAAAGCGAAGCCTAACGGGAAACGACGAGATTCTGCGGCCCCAGATATTCCGATTGCGGGCGAATCAGACGATCCTGTGAATGTTGTTCCATGACATGGGCGCACCAACCGGCAACGCGGCCGCAGGCGAACATCGCGACAAACTGATCTGGAACCAACCCCGCCGACTGCAAAACTAGAGCGGTGTAAAATTCGACGTTTGTCTTCAAATTCCGCCCCGGCTTCACTTCGTCTAAAACCTTAAGGGCTGTTTTTTCAACCGATCGCGCCAAATCATAAAGCTTGCGGTTTCTCAAATCGGCTCCCGCCAAAGCCTCGGCGGTTTTTGACAAAACTTCAGCTCTAGGATCGCGAACTTTATAAACGCGATGACCAAAGCCCATGATGCGACGTCCGGCGTTAAGCTCATTTCTAAGCCACGCCTCCGCGCGATCAGCGGATTGAATGTCGACAAGCATATCCAAAACCGGCCCCGGAGCGCCTCCATGCAAAGGACCCTTGAGCGCGCCAACAGCCCCAGTGACTGCGCTGACCATGTCGGACCTAGTGCTGGCAATCACGCGAGCGGCAAAAGTAGAAGCGTTCATACCGTGATCCATCACAGTCGTCCAATAAGTATCCAGCGCTTTAGCGACCGCCGGATGGGGCACTTCGCCAAAAACCATATAAAGGAAGTTCTCCGCCATGCCCAAATCGGAGCGCGGAGAAATTGGATCATGGCCTTGGCGCAAGCGCGCATGAGCGGCGACCACGGTCGGGAAACGAGCGGTCAAGCGTTTAGCCACCGCTAAATCCGCGGCTGGAGAAATATCGTTGGGATTGGACAAATCTAAAGAGAGAGTCGCGCAGGCCATTCTGAGCGCGTCAATCGGCGGGGAATGTCTTGCAACCTTAATGAGTTCCAAGGTCTCTGGTCGAATGGTCCGCAATTCAGCCAATTCTTTTCTAAAACTAGACGATTCTTTGGATGAAGGCAAGGCGCCCGTCCATAAAAGCTCGGCGGCTTCTTCAAAAGAGACCTTGCCGGCTAATTCCTCAATCGAGTATCCGCCGACAATGAGCCTCCCCTTCTGGCCGTCGACATGGCTTAATTTCGTCTGGACGGCGACGATCCCTTCAAGTCCTGGAACAAATTGAGTCGCTGTTGGCATAAACTTCCCCCTTTTAAATCAAGATGCGTCTTTTCCCCATTCTACTTAAATTAATCCGCGGCGCAAAATTTCTTCGGCAATCTGGACGGAGTTTAAAGCCGCGCCCTTAACCAGATTGTCCATCGCGATCCACAAAACGATCTCAGCGGGAGAACAGCCGAATCTAACGCGGGAAACGAAAACCTCTTCTTTTCCGGCGCAGGAAAGCGGCGTGGGATAAAGAGAGTCATGCTTAAGCGCGGCCGAGCGTGAAATAAGTTTTTTCGCTTCGTTTAAGGAAACGGGAGCTTTCAGAGTCAGCCATGCCGACAAACAATGGCCTCTCAACGTCGGAACGCGAACCGCCATCACGCTCATTTTGAGATGTGGAGCCCTCCAGACTTTTCTTAATTCAAAAGAAACTTTATTTTCTTCCGCAGAACAGCCCCCAGCGTCAAATGCTCCAACCTGGGGAAAGACATTAGCGAAGATTGGCCGCGGCAAACAAGAGGGTTTTCCTATATTTAAAATCGGAACCCGGCCCGTTTTTAAGGACAAATCTTTAATGTTGGCTTTACTCTCAGAAAAAAAATCTTCCAGAGCGTCCCGTCCCGCCCCCGACACCGCTTGATAGGAAGAAAGCCTGATTTCCTTAACTCCAATTTTCTTATGCAGCCAATATCCAGCGACTCCCAAACCGGTCATCGTGCAATTAGGACCCGCGATCAAACGGGATTTTCCCGTGATTTCTTCACCGTTTACTTCGGGAATCACTAGGGGCACGTCGGGATCATCTCTAAAAGCGGAGCTGTCATCGATGACCCAAGATCCCAACGCCGATAATTTCTTTGCCCATCGCCTGGAAACCTCATCTGAGCTGACGAAAAAAATAATTTGATTTTTCTTTGCTTCGTTAAAGCTAAACTTTTTAACCGGGCGCTTTTTTCCCAAAAAGAAAACGCCATCATTTAATTTTCCAGAGGAAAAACAGTTGATATCTTGAAGAGGAAATTTTCTTTTCTCTAAAAAAAATAGGAGCTCGCGGCCGACTAGGCCTGTCGCCCCCACCACCGCGGCAGATAATTTCGGCATCGATGATTTTAAGGGATGGGCATGGGCGCGCTAAAGCCGATATTGCCGCTTTCATCTTCAGCGGCCCCGCGCAGGTAATTGCCGCTTTTTAAGAGAGCGTTGTCAAACGAAAAATAAAAAGGAGGCACATGAAGAATTGGGCTCATCCTCT
>JAJZJF010000016.1 GCA_021810245.1 bacterium | reverse complement strand
CGCCCAATTCTGATGACAGCTTCGGTCGCGATTTTAGGATTGGTTCCAATCGCCACCGGCTGGGGAACGGGCTCGGAATTATTGCAGCCTCTGGCTATCGCGGTGATTGGCGGACTTTTGACCTCGACGGTTTTGACGCTTTTTGTTCTTCCCGCCTCCGCCTTGATTACGCTTAAAATCGGCCGCAACCCTAGGCCTTAATTTCGGTTAAGCGTAGAAATTTCTTACCCAGCGATGCTGAGCCAAACGCGCCAAGTCCGCGGCGTTAAAATAATTTCCGTCTGAAGCCAAAACGTTTTTTTGAACATGGGAGACTTTTCTCATTCCGGGAATGACGGTTGAGACCGCGTCAAAGCTGAGAACAAATTTCAAGGCGGCGATAGATACAGTCGGCGCCACGGGCCCCAAGACCTCTTTCTCAAGAGCCGCCACGCGCTCGCAGGTCTCTTTTAATCGCGAGCCGCCGAAATAATGGCTGCGGAAATCCTCCGGAGGAAACTGAGTGTCAGGCTTTAATTCGCCGGTCAGGCTTCCCTCGTCAAAGGGACAGCGGACCACCACTCCGATTTTTCTCTCGGCGCAAAGTGGAAACAAGGTTTCAGAAGCCCTCTGATCAAAAAGATTAAAAAGGACTTGAATCTGATCGACAAAACCGCTCTTAACGATTTCAACGGCAGTTTCGGGGTTATCTCCGACAGACACGCCGACAAAGCGCACCTTGCCGGCTTTTTTAAGATTCTCAAAAGTCTCCATGACCTTCGGCCACAGGGGATCGCGAACCCAGCTGTCGGTCCAAACATGAAACTGTTCCAATACCAGGGTATCGCAAGAAAGATTTCTTAAAGAGCGATCGACGCAAGAAATAATCCAGTCCGGCGGGAAAGCCCGCGAAAGCGGGGTTTGCGCCCGGGCCGGCCATTCCATATTTTTGGGCGGAATTTTAGTTGAGACCGTCAGGCGCCGGCCGATTTCTTTAAAGAGTTTCGCGATTAATTTCTCCGAATGTCCGTGCCCGTAGGCGAAAGCCGTGTCGAAATAGGTAATTCCCGAATCAACCGCCGCATGAAGAGCCCGCATCGACTCCGAATCGTCCGACGGCCCCCACATGGTTTTCCCAATTCCCCATCCACCAAAGCCGATCTCGGAAACGGAAATGCCGGTTCTGCCTAAGAGGCGGGAGCGCATCGCGGTCGTTTGCTGCATAAGGCCATTATATCTTTTAAATAAAATTAAGGAAAAAGAGACCGGGCGGCGGAAAGTTCTTTTTCTACGACAGATAAATTTTCCTTGGACAAAGGAGTCAAGGGCAGGCGCACGGAATTTGAGCAAAGCCCAATTTTCCACAGAGCCGCTTTAACCGGAATGGGATTGGTTTCGACAAAAAGCGCTTTGGTCAGGGAAAAGAGAAGAGAATGTAAATGCCGGGCCTTTTGAGAATCGCCCCTGAGAAATGATTGACAGAGGGCCTGGACTTCCCTTGGGAATAGATTGGACACAACCGATATCGCGCCAACTCCCCCCACCGATAAGATGGGAAGGGTCAAGGAATCGTCTCCGGACAACACGCAAAAAGAGTCTGGCAAGGTTCTAATAATCTCGGAAACTTGATCGAGATTGCCGGAAGACTCTTTGACTCCGATGATATTGGGGCAATCTTGCGCCAGGCGCTCAAGAGTCAAGGGCAAAATATTGATCGCCGTTCTCCCGGGAATATTGTAAATGACAATCGGAGAAGAAACTTTTCCCGCCACGGCCTTAAAATGCTGGTAAAGGCCTTCCTGGGTCGGCTTGTTATAGTAAGGAGACAAGACCAAAAGCGCGTCAGCCCCCGCTTTTTGGGCTTGAACGGCCAGAGCCGCCGCCTTGGCGGTGTCATTGGAAGCGACCCCCGCCATTACCGGAATGCGCCCCCGGCAATACCGAACTCCCTCGCCGAGAACTTGGATGAACTCTTCCTGGCTTAAGGTCGCGGCCTCGCCGGTCGAGCCGCACAAAACGACGCCTGAAACATGCGCGGAAATTTGGCGTTCCAAAAGCTTTTTTAAGGCCTCAAGATCCAGCGCCCCGTTTTTCTTAAACGGAGTCACTAGAGCCGTCCAGCAACCCTTAAAAGAATTGGGATCAGTCCTGAATTTGTTTATGGTTTTGTCGCGCATTGCTTTTATGAATATATCAATTATGCTTATCAATCGCCGCACAGCCGCAAAGAGAGATTTTCATTTCAAAAGGACGTCCCCCCACAAATCGGAGACAAATTCCCGCCAGGGATAAATCAGGATGCCGTCTACTTTTCTCCGGCGCGTGTCGAGGCTGACAACCGCATAGTTCTTGACCAATTTTTCCTCGCGCAGGGCCTTCAGGCCCCGAAAATGTCTTTCCACCGCCATTTCGACGGCCTTAAACTCAAAAGCCCAATCTTCTCCGACAATGCAGTCAACTTCGTATCCGGAAGTGGAACGCCAGTAAGACATCTCTTCCCGACGGCGTCGGTAGCTCAAATAGGCCCTCAGTTCTAACGTGAGCCAATGCTCAAAACACTTTCCAAACAACTCGCTTTTTGGGCGAATATCTCCCCGTCGGGCAAGAGTATTAACGACGCCGACATCGAAAAGAAAAAATTTCGACCGCGTGATGGCTTTTCGCTTGCGTGTCGCGGCGAAAGGAGCCAGCTTAAAGCCGATAAGAGTGTCTTCCAAAATTCCTATATAATTTTCGACAGTGCGAACCGGCGTCTGGGCGTCGCTGGAAATGCCCTGAAGATAAAGCTCTTCTCCATTTTGAAGGGCCATCACGTCTAAAAACCTGGCAAAGGCTCCTAAATTGCGCGTCAGGGCTTCCGCTTGAATTTCTTCCCTCAGATACAAATCGACATAAGCCTGGAGTTCTTCCCTGAAATCGTCGGAAAGAAAAATATGAGGGAGCCCACCGCGATTGAGGTATTTCAATAAATCAAAATCAGGAATTTCAGAAAAGCAAAGCGGGAAAAGAGACGCCTGCCATGCGCGCCCGCCTAAAAGATTGGCTCCGCCTTTTCGAAGTTTGCGCGCGCTGGACCCCGTCAAAAGAAAATGGATATCGCCGGCCTGAATTAGGCGCTGGACCTCGTTGAGCAAAATGGGAAGTCTTTGAATCTCATCAATCACGATGAGCTCCTCCCCTGGAGTCTTTTCCTCTGCAATCAGAGTAGGGCGGCGGGCTAAACGCCCATAATCAAAGGTGTCGAGCAGATTGTAGACCTTCGCTTTGGGAAACTGCTTATTGATAAGAAACGTCTTTCCAGTTGAACGCGGCCCGAAAAGAAAAACGCTTTTTTTCTTCGCAAGAGAAAGCAAGTTCAGGGCGCGTTGAAATTCCATGATGGGATTATTATGCCATTTATAATGATAAACGGCAACTGTAAGGATTATCTAATACAAGATGAGGCGGAAATAATCCCAGCTTTGAGCGTTCCAAGATGAACTTCTGCATCTGCTGGTGCCCAATCACGGGGCGCTATTCAAGAGCCTTTTGATGGCTCATTTAGGAAATACAGATTTCAATTCCCTTAAAGCGCGATCTCGCCGGAATAAACCATTTTCGCAGGACCTTCAAGCCAAATATCCTTGATTGCGCCCGATGCCTCGCGTTTAAATGAAACGCTCAATTTCCCGCCACGAGCGACGACTTGGGCTGAATTTCCGCTTTTCCCCATCAGATAAGAAATGATGGCCGACGCGACGACTCCTGTCCCGCAGGCCAGGGTTTCCGCTTCCACCCCTCTCTCAAAGGTGCGAATATAAATTTTTCCGGATTTAATCTCTATAAAATCCGCATTCGTTCCTCGGGGATAAAAAAACGGGTGATTTCTTATTTTCCTCCCCCAAGAATTGACGTCAAATTTTTGCAGGTTTTTGACCGGCAAAACCGCATGGGGAACGCCGGTGTCAATTATATGGACCTTGATTGGGCGGCCAGAAACCGCGATGGGGACATTCAGCCGCGCGCCAGAGGCTTTGGGCATTTGAACGGATACCCGCTCTGGAGAAATAATTCTAGCGCTTAAAACTCCCTTGGGAGTTTTAAACTCAAATTCTTTTTTCCCGCGAGTCCAATTTCTTTGGCTCATCCACCACGCCGCCGCGCGCATTCCGTTTCCGCAAAAAGCGAAAGATCCATCGGCATTATAATAATCAAATCCCAAACGCGGTTCGCGGTAAACCAATAAGAGCCCGTCGGCGCCGATGCCTTCCTTGGGGCGGCATAAAATGCGGGCCAAATGAGAGGCCTTCAAATTCTTGGCCGCGACTACCAGAACAAAATCGTTGCCGGCCGCCGACATCTTAAAAAAAGGCAGGGTTTTCATCAGGCGTCCTTGGCCTCTTCCATTAACGCCCGGGCCACGCGCTCGGAGACCCCGGGATTTCCCAAACGCTTTCTAAGCGCGATCAATTCTTCGCGGGCCGCGAAATAATTTTGCGGACTCTCCCAAAAATTCGACAGAGACTCGGCCAAAGCCTCGGGGCGAACCTGATCTTGGATTAATTCAGGCACGATTTTTTTCCCCGCTAAAATATTGGCCATCGCGATATAAGGAACCTTAATTAACGAGCGCGCCAAAAAATAAGTCGGCCAGGACATTTTATAAGCGACCACCATTGGAATTCCCAAAAGCGCGTTTTCCAATGTCGCCGTCCCGGAAGAACAAAAAGCCCCGTCTAGCCGCGCGCGCTTTTGATAATCGAACTCCCGAACGATTTCAATTCCGGAGTCTTGAACCTGGTAAGAGGAGTCAGAAAGAGCTCGAGCGGCAAAAACCATCGCCCGCGCGCCCGGGAAACGCTTTTTAAAAATTTTAAAACTCTCCAAAAAAATTGGAAGATGCCTTGAAACCTCGGATTTCCGGCTTCCAGGCAAAATTCCTATCAGCGGATCCCGCGGAATTTCGGTTTTAGCTTTGGGCTCGGGAATAATGTCCAAGAGCGGATGGCCCACAAATTCACAGGCAACTCCGGAATCGCGGTAAAGCTTTTCCTCAAAGGGAAAAATAACGAAAATTTTTTGAACCAGGCGCCCGATCACGCGGACGCGATAGGGGCGACTGGCCCAAACCTGTGGGCTAACATAATAATAAGCCGGCACCCGGGCCTTAAAGGCGAACTCAAGCAAACGCCGATTAAAACCGTAATAGTCGATACAGACAAGCGCCTTGGCCCGCCCCTGATTTAAAAAATCCCTGATTCTAAACGCGGTATTTAAAAGACGCGGCATTTTCAAAAGAGGCTCTAGAAACCCCACAATCCCTTCGCCGGCCAAATCGTCCAAAAATTGATCGGCCTCTTCTTTCATAAAGGGACCGCCGATGGCCGCGATTTTAGCGGAAGGATTGAGTTCTTTCAGAGCTGCGATCAGCCGAGAGCCGTGCAAGTCTCCCGAAGGGTCTCCGGCAGCAATCAAAAAATCAAATATTTCCACGTTCCAATTGTATCATTTGACATTAGCTCTCAAATTGTTACAATTCACTTGAGATGTTCATCTAGGAGAATCTAATGAAAACACAAGAAATTTTGCCAACCCCCAAAAAAGATAAAAAGGAGAATATGCCGACGGGAAATGCCGAATCTAACCCTTGGCAGCAGGCGATGGCGCAGCTCGATCGCGCGGCGGCCAAAATGCAAATCGACCCCATGGTGGTCGAACGCCTGCGCCACTGCAAGCGCATTCTCACCGTGTCTATTCCCATCAGAATGGATGACGGCAGCTTCAAGGTTTTTGAGGGCTATCGAATACAGCACAACATCGACCGCGGCCCGGCCAAAGGCGGCATCCGCTATCACCCCCAGGTTTCTTTAGATGAAGTCAAAGCCCTCGCGTTTTGGATGACGATGAAATGCGCGGTGGTCAATTTACCTTATGGCGGAGCCAAGGGCGGAATCATCTGCGATCCGTCGAAAATGTCGTTGGCGGAATTAGAACGCCTAACCCGCCGATATACTTCCGAAATTTCCATCATTATCGGTCCGGACAAAGACATCCCGGCCCCGGATGTCAACACCAATGATCAGGTCATGAGCTGGATTATGGACACCTATTCGATGACCATCGGCTATTCCTGTCCCGGGGTCGTCACCGGAAAGCCCATCGAAGCGGGCGGATCCTTGGGGCGCAAGGAAGCCACCGGAAGAGGAGTTTTCTATGTCGCCAGAGAATTAGTGAAAGCTCAAGGAAAGGATTTAAAAAACATGACCATCGCCGTTCAAGGATTTGGGAATGTGGGCTCTAACGCGGCCAAGATATTCCATGAAAATGGATCAAAAATCGTCGCCGTTTCCGATGTCAACGGCGGTCTCTATGACGAGAAAGGGATCGATATCCCCGATCTTATCAGTTATGCCGCCAACAATAAGGGTTCCATTGCCTCTTATCCCAAGGCCAAGCATATCCCGATAGACACCTTTGTCGAGGTTCCCTGCGATATTTTGATTCCGGCGGCGATGGAAAATCAAATCACAAGCCTTAACGCCGAGAAGGTGAAAGCCAAATACATCGTGGAAGGCGCCAACGGGCCGACCTCCGGCGAAGCCGATAGAATCTTGCGCGAACGCGGGATCTGGGTCATTCCGGACATACTCGCCAATTCTGGAGGGGTCACCGTCAGCTATTTTGAATGGGTTCAAGACATCCAGGCCTATTTCTGGAACGAAGACGACGTCAATCACAGACTCCAAGACATCATCACCAAGGCCTTTAAAGAAATCTATGCCATGGCTCAGAAAGAAAATGTCGACCTGCGCTTAGCGGCGTTCATGGTGGGGTTAAACCGTCTGGCCAAGACCGTCAAACTCAGAGGCACCTTCCCCTGAACGGACTCAAGAAAAATTCAATCGCGCTCGCAAGCTTTGGATTTTTTCTTCTCCGGGCTCCTTTAAGCGCCGCGCCTTTAAATCAAGACGCGGCGCTTATTTCTAAGATTGATTTTCTTTATTTCCATCGTGACCAGAAAGACAATCTCTCCGCGAGCTTAAAACTCATCGAATCCGGACTCTCGAAGGATCCCCAAAACGTAGCCCTTCTATGGCGAAAGGGGCGAGATTTAGAGCGCTTGGGAGAAAATCAAAAGAAATCAAAAGAAGAAATTAAATTTTTTGAAAAAGCGCGAAAGACCCTTGAAGAGTCAATTAAGATTGACCCCAAAATCCCTGACGCCCACTATTGGCTGGGGGTGACCTTGGGCCGCATCGGGCAAACGCGGGGCATCTTGCGCTCCCTGTTTCTCCTTGAGCCGCTGCGTCGTCAAATGCGGGAAACCTTAAGTCTCGACCCTCACTACGAGCCCGCGATCCATGTTTTAGGAGAAATCTATAGGGAACTTCCACGATTCGTGGGGGGAAGCATTTCAAAAGCCATCGCGGAATTTAAGAAAGCCCGGCAAATGGCGCCCAACGATCTGGTCAACCTTTTGTCTTTAGGGCAAGCCTATCAAGACGCGAAAGAAAACGCAAAGGCCCTGGAAGTTCTCAATCAAGCGCTCTTGGTGAAAAACCCCGCCGATCCGGGGGAAGCGGCGGATAACCGCAAAGACATCGAAAAAGTCATCCGAGAAATTAAAAGTGAGAATTAGGAAATAGGGACAGTCCCCTTTTTCTAAACTAACTTAATATTATCAATCAAACGAGTTTTTCCAATCCAGACAGCCGAAATAATCCGCGCGCCCGGTCTCGGAGTTTTAAGCTCTTCAAGGCTTTCTCCGTCAACTAAGGCGATATAGTCTATTTTGCTTTGGGGAACGCTTAAAATGTTCCTTCGGGCTGAGGACAAAGCCCTTGAAACCGTTTCGCCGCTTTTAATTTTTTTAGCCGCGGTGTTGAGTGAACGGTATAATATCGCGGCTTGAGCGCGTTCAATTGGGGATAGATATTGATTGCGGCTAGACAGAGCCAAGCCATCTTTTTCCCGCAAAGTCGGACACCCGATAATGCGTTGAGGCAAATTTAGATCTCGAGCCATTCTCCGAATGATCATGAGTTGCTGGTAATCTTTCTCGCCCAAATAAGCCCTGTCGGCAAAGGTCGTTTGTAAAAGCTTAAGAACTACTGTCGCCACTCCACGAAAATGACCCGGTCTAAAACGCCCGCACCATAAATCCGAAAGCCCTTCGACATTGACATAGGTCCGGTATCCTTGGGGATAAATATCTTCGGAGCTTGGATGATAAAGGGCATCCACTCCCAAGGACGCGCACAATTTCCGGTCTTCTTCAAAAGGCCTGGGATAGCGGGAAAAATCCTCGTGGGGGCCAAATTGGGCAGGGTTGACGAAAATGGAAACGACGACCTTATCATTTTCTTTTTTCGCGCGATAAATTAAGGAAGCGTGTCCGGCATGAAGAGCTCCCATGGTCGGAACAAAACCAAGGCTTTGATTTTTTTTCTTGACCCAATCGGCCCAGGCCCGCATCGCCAAAGGAGTGGAAATTACTTTCACGACTTATTTTTTCATTTGAGACACTCTCAAATCAAATTGATAGAATGAAGACAATGCCGTTCCACAGGAGAATCACCGATGGATCAAGAAACTTTGAGGTTTGCCAAGTCCAATGAAGCGAAATTTGTCGAAAATTTAAAAAACCTAGTCAAAATTCCAAGCGTCAGTTTTCCGGGGTTCGATCCAAAATGGGTTGTGGAATCCGCCGAGGCGGTCGCGGGTCTTTTGCGAAGTTCCGGCCTTCAAAATGTCGAGATTCTAAGAATCAAGGACGCCCACCCTTACGTTTACGGAGAATGGATGAACGCCCCGGGAAAACCCACCCTCCTTCTTTACGCCCATCATGACGTTCAGCCGGCGGGGCGGGAAAATCTCTGGAAGTCCGCGCCTTTCGAGGCGGTCGAGCGGGAAGGAAGGCTTTATGGGCGCGGAACCGCCGACGATAAATGCGGCGCGGTCATACACGCCGCGGCTATTTTGTCTTATCTCAAAACCTCGGGAAAACTTCCCCTCAACGTCAAGATGATCATAGAAGGCGAAGAAGAAATCGGCTCTCCGCATCTTGAGGATTTTTTAAAGGCCTACCAGCAAAAGATGCAGGCAGACGTGATGATCCTCACCGACACCGGAAATTACGACACCGGAATTCCCTCAATTACCAATTCCCTGCGCGGCATGGCCTCCTTAGACGTAACCGTTAAATCGGCCGATCACCCGCTTCATTCCGGCATGTGGGGCGGGCCGCTGGTAGACCCGGTTCAAGCTCTCTCAAAAATGATCGCGTCTTTAACCGATAAAAATGGCAAGATGACGATTCCCGGCATTTATTCCCAGGTCCGGAAATTATCTCCGGCCGAGGCCCAAAGCCTGCGCTCGCTGAAATACACGGAAAAAGATTTCCGCAAACAAGCCCAGATTCTCCCGAAGACAAAAATCCTCGGCGGCAAGGACCTTTTACTCTCCTTGTGGCGGCTTCCGTCTTTGTCGGTCAACGCCATTCAAGCCTCTTCCAAAAAAGACTGCGCCAACATCGTCAATGAGTCGGCGTGGTGTCATCTCGGCATTCGCCTGGTCCCGGACATGAATCCTCAAAAGTCTCTTGAGAGCCTCAAAAAAGCGCTTTTAAAAAGCGCGCCCTGGGGGGTCTCGGTCGAATTTTTAAATGAAAACGCGAGTCCCGCCTGGCTGGCCGAGGCCCAAGGCCCGGCTTTTCAGGCGGCGGCAAGGGCTCTTGAAAAAGGATTCGGCAAAAAAACCGTTTTTATCGGCTGCGGCGGCTCTATTCCGTTCGTCGGCCCCTTCGCCAAGGTTTTGGGCGGGGCCCCCGCGATCTTAATCGGCGCCGAAGATCCCTACACCAATCCCCACAGCGAAAACGAGAGCCTCCATCTTGGAGATTTCTTTAAGTCCATCCAGAGCGCGATTTATCTCTACGAGGAACTCTCAAGCTTGCCCGCTAAAAACCCGGAGCGCCCAAAAGCCCTTCAAAACCGCATACCCGCCGGGGTTTAATTAACCTAAATCCTAATTAATCCTAATTTATATAAAATTAGGATATTGACAAATTCTTGACCTCATGTTATCCTAATTTATATTAGATTAGGATATATTAATATCAAAACTATGAAAATTCCGGAAGAACCCCCTGATGCAAAGGCCCTTATATCCAAAGATCCGAAGGGATTTTTTGAGGCATTACTCCAATCCAAGGTCCAATCTCTGCTGCAAAAACTTCTGAACCACTATCCCTACTGGGATAAGCTCAAGTACTGGCCTATGCCCGAGGGTATCACGCCCGAAATGGCTTGGGCGTTTCGAGAATTCGCCGCCATGGGAAAGCGAAAGCCTATTCCTCTTTTTGATACATCAGGGAAACCCTTCTCCTATTGGCTTCCGGATTCGGCCCAGGAACTTCTCTATCAAATCGATCGACAGGCTCCCAGTCAACTTCTTATCGATCAAGGTCCACCTTCCGCTCAAGTGCGCGATCGCTATATCGTAAGTTCTCTAATGGAAGAGGCCATCGCTTCAAGCCAGATCGAAGGCGCGGCAACGACCCGCCGCGAAGCAAAAGAAATGCTTCGCAGCAAACGCGCTCCTAGAGATAAATCCGAAAGAATGATTCTCAACAACTACAGGGCCATCGAACGCTTGCGAGAACTCAAGGATTCGCCTCTGACCATGGGCTTGCTGCATGATATCCATTCCATCTTAACGGAAGAGACTCTTGATGATCCGGCTACAACTGGCAGACTTCGCATAAGTCCGCAAGATGACGATATCAGCGTTTATGATGCCGACCAGAATATCCTACACCACCCGCCCCGCGGATCGGAATTGCCGTCAAGGATCGAGCGATTTCTGGCCTTCGCCAATGACGCGCAAACCGAGTCATTCATTCACCCCATCATCAAAGCCATACTTCTGCATTTCTGGATTGGCTACGATCATCCCTACGTGGATGGAAACGGCCGGACCGCGCGGGCGGTCTTTTATTGGTATCTTCTGAGAAAAGGATATTGGATATTTGAATTCGTTTCCCTCTCCCGCATGGTATTGCGGGCCGCCGGACAGTACAAGAGGGCTTATCTTTATTCGGAACGCGGCGACAACGACGCAACCTATTTCATTATGTTCAACCTCCAAGCGATATCTCTGGCCCTCGGTGAGGTTCGGAGATATATCGCCCGCAAACAGGCCGAAATCATTAAGTCTGCCTCTCTACTGCGGGGCTCGCTGAATTTGAACAGCAGGCAACGGGAGTTGCTACTCGACGCGCTTAAGAAGTCAGACAATATCTACACCATCTACCGCCATCAGCAGACACATCAAATATCCTATCAGACGGCGAGAAACGATCTGTTCAGCCTGGCGGAGAAAAAATTTTTCACTGTCTCCAAATCGGGAAAGACACTCGAGTTCTTTCCAGCCGCAAATTTATCGGAACTGATTAATTTATATGCGGCGCAAAAATCGGGAGAACAAGTATAAGAAAAGCTCCCCCGGCCATCCAAAACCGCATACCCGCGAGGGTTTAAAGCGGAACTTTTTCTCCGGGCAAGATCCAAACGGGGTTTTTCCCGGGGCAAAAAAGCTTGGCGCGAGACGAACCGCGAACCATTACGATTCCATTTTCAATGATGAGCATCGCCCCTTCTTCTATCCCCACCACGGGATTTTGGTTGACGACGTGATACTCGCGGATGCGATCATCCCGGGTCTCGCTAAACGGCGCCATGGCCGGATCGGTTTCTTTATAATGCGGGTTGATATTAAAAGAGACAAGGCCCAAGGCCTTAAATTGAGACAAACCCACCACATTCCAATCATTCGTCGTTAAAATCGTCGGCCCCGCGAGATTGCTGCCGGCGCTGGAACCGATATAGGGAATTCCTCTTTGAACTAGTCTGCGAATCGGGGCCAACAAGCGCGCTTTTTGAAGCCGCATTAAAAGCGCGTAGGTGTTTCCGCCGCCGACATAAATTGAACGCGCCTTGGACAGGTCCTTAAAGGGATTGCGATTCCATTGAATATGGAGCGCTTCCATCCTCAGCTCATTAAGAACCCCTTGAATGCGGCGAAAATACGCCTTCTCATCTCCTAAATTGGCCGCGCTGACAAAGCCCACCGGAGAATGATCTTGCGCGAATTTCGCCAATTCCTTGCGCGCAATTTCCCCCAAGGGCCCGCCGGAATGGAGAAAGACCTTTAATGAATTGATTGCTTGAGCCAACGCAGCGCCTCCGGTTTTGATTTAATTTTTCCCCGCCATTGAAGGCGCGCGATTTTTTTCAGCCATTCCCCCATCGCGGGGCCGGGGCTTATCCCCAGAGCCTCCAAATCCTTGCCGGAAATCTTGAGCGGCAAAAGAGCGGACGGCAAAATTTCAGGAAAGACCAATTTGAGAATTTTTCGGGATAGTTCTGGAAGCTCTTCTCGAGGAGAGGCTTTTTCTCTGGCGATTTTAAGGCTCGCAAGGATATCGCTTGAAATTTCACGAGACAGAGAAAGAGACGCGAGAAATTTTTCGGCGTTTTCTTTCAGGGAAAGCGCCAGAACGCCCAGCCGCTCGTATTCCCCAAGACCTTCCCAATGGGGCCATGAAAGATTGGATAATCGCGGATCGATTAAATCGAGATAGTCCCAATCTCTAAGCTGGTTTAATATTGGATTGGGATTTTTTTCGGAAAGAATCTTCAAAAATTCCGCACTGAGCCGATGGCGGGAGAGTTTTTGCGGGTATCCCGCTTTGAGGGCTTCATAAGAGAGGCGGACAATCTCTTGCGAACACTGAAAATGAAGCCTTCCAGCGTATCTCGCGGCGCGAAAAACGCGCGTCGGGTCGTCTCGGAAACTTTCCGCATGAAGAATTTGAACTTTCCCACTCACAATGTCGTCAAGCCCGCAAAAGGGATCGATTAAATCCGAAAATCCCGCGTTCCCAAGACGCAGGGCCATCGCGTTGATCGTAAAATCTCGCCGCTTTAAATCCTCCAAAATGGGAGCGGGCTTTGAAACGACGGGAAGAGAGGCGGGAGATGGGTATTCTTCTTTTCTGGTCGTCGCAAAATCAATATCCCAGTCCTTTCCGCCGATCAGTCTCCAGGTTCCAAACGAATCAAAAGGGACGGGCTTGGCCTTGATGAGTTTCGCGCAAAAATCGACCAAGGGCGTTGGATCTCCTTCAACGCTAAAATCAAGATCGCGAGTTAAACGCCCCAAGGCAAAATCCCGCACCGCGCCGCCAACGAGATAAAAAGGCGAGCCTCTTTTTTTCGCCTCTTTTGACAACTCAGACAACAGTTTTCTCGCCTTCGGCGGGATTTTAAGATTCGGCTTCATTGGGCGATTCTCCGCAGATAATCCTTAAACAAGCCTTGATACTTGGGCGGGGCTTTTTGCCCCATTGATTTTTCTATTTCGCGCCGCATTTTTTTGAGCGGCTGATAATCTTTCGGAGCCGGAAGTGGGACTAAATTCATCCTAGCTCCGACGCCTTCCCCCAAGGAACTCCCTCCGAATATGCGCAGAGTGGAAAGCCCGCCAAAACTTTCCATCAATGAGGCTTGAAAGGATTGTTGCGAGCTCAGAGACTCATCCAGAGAATTGAGGCCTTGGCTTAACTGAGACAAAGCGTTTTCCTCTTTCGTTAAAGCGCCCTGGGAGCGTCCGCCGGTCAAATCTTCTTGGGCCGATTTCTCATCTGAAACAGCCCCAGAGAGGTTTTTGATCGAGGATTCTGGAATTTCAACCGTGATTCCGAGAGTTTTTAATTGCTTTAAAGCGGACTCGGCCGCCCTCTTGGCGTCTTCCTGATTTTGGGCCTCGGCCTGGGATTTGCGAGTTTCCGCTAAAATTTCCGGAACGCCCTTTTCAAGCATCTTTCTGATTTGATCTTCTCCTCCGGAAAAATAATCCCAGGGAAATCGCGGATTAAACGCTTTTGACTGGCGAAGGGAACTCGAAATCTGAATCAGCCGCCCTACGGAATTTCCAGCGCTTCCGCTTTCCAACTGAGCCTCAACCCGCCTCATTTCACTTAAAATAAAAGGTGAGAATTGTTCCCCGTAGGATGCGGCGGAAGAGACCAAGACCCCCTGCATCTTGGCCAGCCGCGCTAAAAGCTCTTTTTCTTTTGAAATCTGATTTTGAATCCGCGCTTTTTCCAACCACTCCGTTTCCTGCTTGACCGCGCGCTCTTTTTCTATGGCCTCAGACAGCGCCTCTCGGGCTTTTGCCAATTGCCGGGCGGCTTTTTCCATTTCAGATGAGAAAATCGAATTTTGAGCCATGTCCGACATCGCGGATTTCATCTCTTCCATTTCCCGCTCCAATTGCCGCGCGATTTGAGCGGCCTTCTGATAATCTCCCGAAGCGAGAGCTTGAGACAAACGGTCCAAGGAATTTTGAGCGTCTTTAAGCGGGAAAGGAATCTGGGATGAATTTGATTTTCCTTGGGAGTGGGGAATTTGGGCCATTTTTTGGGCGAATTTTGCTATCTCTTTTTTTAGAGAAGAGATTTCTTTTTGGATTTCTTCTTTTCGAGATTTAGAAATATGTTTTTCCCGAGACATTCTGTCTAAACGAGAAGACATATCCGAAGCTTGGTTTTTCATTTGAGACGCGGAAAGAGCGGCCTCTTCCAAATTCTCCAGTTTTTCGGCTTGGGATAAAAATCGGCTCGCTTGTCGCGCTGAATCGAGTATTTTTTTGTGTTCTTCCTCGGCTTTTTGAGAATTTCCCGACTGCAGGTTTTTTTTCGCGCGGGAGAAATCTTTCGAGAATTGTTCTCCCAAGCGCTTTCTCAGCGAAGACAAAGACGATTTAAGCGCGGAGTTAAGATAAGGATCGCGGCTTAAAGCCTGCCGCAGCTGGTCCATCTTTTCAAGAGCGTTATTGGCGGCGGCTTTAGACAAAGCCGCCTGTTTTTGCGCCTTAACCGCGTTTTCATTAAGCGCGGAGAGAACTTTATTTTCAGAATCGGCAAGCTGAGACAAGGACTTTTCGGCTTCTTTCCAAGCTTTTTTGACCTGGCGCCTTAAACGCGAAAAATCAATGACTTTAATCTTAACTGGAGCCGAATAAGAAACATGGGCCGGCGTCGCGTTGTCTACAGCCTTAATTCTCAATTTGCTCACTCCTACTGGAAGTTGAGTAAAATTCAAAGAATAATCGCCGTAAAATTCTTTAACGCTCTCCGGATTTTCAATAACCACTTCTCGTCTTTGTCCGTCAGGGAAACTCAAAGACAATAAAATTTGGACAATGCCGCCGTCATCTTGCGCTAGATATGAGATCGGAAGGGAATCGGATTGCGCGCCTTCCACCGGATATTGCGGGTAGAGAATTTGAACCGTGGGTGGCAAGTCCGGAAGAGCTTTAATCCAATATCTTGAAGCCCCCGCGTTTTTTTCTCCTTTTTCCGATACTAGATTAAATCTTAAAGCCATGTCTTTTGAAACCCAAAATTTCGTCCGGTAATCGCCACTACTGCTTCTATTCATAGTTAAGGCTGGTCGCCCTTTTTCGAAAACAACTAAAGCCCGCCTTAAATTTTGATTGGCTTCTCCCCGAATTTCAAGGAGATGCCCTGACAAAACATCCATGGTGGAATTTTCAACCCAAGGATTCCAATCGGAATCGACGTTTTTAGTTCTTGCCTCAACTGATAAAAGATGCGGACGAAGGTTTGGAAGGATAGAATAAACCCGGGTCCTAGAGCCGTGAAACGCAATCCGATATTTAAGCGGAGAATGGATATCCAAAAATTTAAGAACCGCATTTTGGGAATTTTGAGAATCCCAAGGAAGCGTCTCAAACCCGTGGGGAGTTTCAACTTGAATTTTGAGCTTTTGGTAATCTCTAAAAACCAATGAGGATTTTTTCCACGACACCCGAACCTCTATAGACTTTCCCCAATCAACCATCGCGTCTCCGGGAGAAACCGCCACTTCCCTGGATAGGTTTTCATGGTTCCATGGCCACAAAATCCGGTTTAAATTCCCGCTGTTACGGCTAATCACAACACCCAACAAAATAGAAATAAATAGCCATTGGATTAAAGCGCGAATCAAATTTCTAAAAGGCAAAAAAATCGCGGGAGACTCTTTAAGTATTTGCTCTGTTTTTTCCAGATGAGCTTTCTCAAGGGCTTGCGAATGAAATTGCGGGGCCCGGGCTTTCGAGAGTTCCCAGGCGGATTTAAGATGAAGGGAAAGATTCGGAAAACGATTTTCCGCCTCGGTTAATATTCCCAAACTCGAAAAATGAAGGCAGGGGACCAAGCAATATTTCCACAAAATCCACAAGGCAACCAAGCCTCCCGACGCCCAATAGACTTGGCGAATGGCCGCAGGCAAGAGCAACCCATGGTCCAATAATAATCCGATGGATAACAAAAGAAATAGACCGGAAAACAAAGCCGATCCAGCTTCAAAAAATATTTCTAAAATTTTTTGAATTTGTAAGCGGCGAACCGTTTTTTCTAACAGAGACCCTTGGCTGATGTCCAAATTCTATAAAAAGGCGGGGCGCCGATTTTTTTATTCGTGAAGGGCCAGGCTTTCCTTGAGAAGAGGATCGCCCACAGGATAGGGTTTGGCGCGCCTAAAGGCGTTCTCAAAAACCAACACAAAGAGCGCGATAAAGCCGCCAAAAATGAAAAATTCAGGAAGCCCATAAACCGGGCCTGACTTTTCAAGGGGCGGCATAATCAAAAGATAAAGATCAGTCCAGTGCCCGATAAAAGAAATCAAAGCGGCTAAAAAGAGAGTTTTTGGGTTTTTCTTTCCCGCGACGCTTAGAAGAATCAAGAAAGGCAAAAGCCAGTTAAGCATTACATTCGGCCAGAACACATAGCTCCAAGAGCCGATTGAGCGCAAGGTAAAATGGGTGACCTCTTCGGGAATATTTTCGTACCAGATAAGCATATACTGGGAAAACCACAAATAGACCCAGAAAATACTAAAGGCAAAAAGCATTTTCCCAATATCATGGTAATGGGCAGATCCAATATCCTTATAATAATCTTTCTTCTGAAGCCATAAAAGGAGAAGAATCGTCGAGGCAAAGCCGTTGACAAACATTCCTGCGAACACGAACCACGGGTAAAGGGTGCTAAACCATAGAGGCTCAAGAGACATAATCCAATAAATCGCGATGAGAGAATAACTAAGCGCAAAAGTCACGACGTAAGCCGCGGCCACTCCTCTATTTTTCAAGGTGCGGGCGACATCTCTTTCCTCATCTTGAATCCGCGAATTGGAAATGAGCTTGCGAATAAAAAACGTCCAAATAGCAAAAGCCGCTAAGGACACCGAAACAAAGGCCTTCCAGTTAAGGAAAATGGCCTTGGCAATTACATGAGGATTCGCCGCCCCTTGAGGAGTCGTCCAAAAATAGAGGCTTTTAATTCCGGTAAAAAGTGAAATCGCCGCAATCGCAATCCCGTAAGGAAGGTAGGCGGTGATAGCCTCGGGAATTCTCCTAAAAGCCACGGCCCAACCCGCCTTGGTTAGATAGAGGGCGGAAATAAAAACAGCGGCAGACAGGCTTAAAGACAAGAAATAAAAATTATCAATTAAAAGATTGGCCCAAGCTCTTTGAGGAGCCTTGTGAAAAGTCCAGCCCAAGGCTAAAACGCCAAGCAAAATAAAGGCTCGGCAAAGGGTTTTTTCGGCGCTACTGAGAAAACTTTTTGAATTTTCCATCGGAGTTTAGAAACTATCTCCCCCGCCGTTGCCGCTATTTGAGGACGCGGCTGGGGCGGAAGCTTTTTCTTTGGCATCTTCGGCGGCATCTTTCTGCGCCTGGTAATTTGCCAAATCTTTAACGTAAAGGGCCACTTTCCAGCGATCATCCGGCGATATCTGAGCCGCATAGGACGGCATCGGTGGCTTGCCAAAGGTAATAATCCCGAAAATCTGGCCTTCGCTTAGCTTTTCAGCCGCCGTCGCCGCAGAAAACTGAAAGGGCGGGAAAGCTTTGGCCACCGGGCCGTCGCCAGTCCCATATTGGCCGTGGCAGGGGAAACAAAAGGTCTCAAACACGAATCTGCCGCGCTGCATCACCGCGTAACTTCTTTTAAAAGGATCCTTCATGTTGTCAAAAGCGCTCGGGCCTTTTTTAAGCGATTCTAGATACCACAAAATCTTCTTATTGTGGGGAATCGTATGGGGAACCGGAGGCTGATCGGTCTGGCCATGAGGCAAAACAGAATTAGGGCTTTGGGTTTGATCGGCGACAGTGTTGACCATATCTTCAAAAGTCAATAGTCGAATATTGGGTTTATCGAAGTTTCGGCGCGCGACAATCAAATATCCCCCGCAGACAACGGCTAAAAGGACGGCGGGAATCAAGGATAATGGACGAGGCTTTTTCATGGTTTCCTTCCGCAGAAACCCTGGAGCCAAACATTTTTTCGCTTAGGATTACTCATGCGTTAATCTCTCTAATTTCCAGAGCCCCTTCTTGGTTTAAAAGCCTTGAGATGCGATCGGATTTTTCTTCCGAGTCCAGATCAAAAACAAGGGCGAACTTATCATTCTCCGTTTGAAGGCCCCAGAATGGACTTGTTTTAAAAGGATGCATACCTCGTGAAAAAAGAAAGCCAAAAAAGGTCGAGACTCCTGCAAAAAGGACCGTCAATTCAAAACAAATGGGAACCATCGCGGGGTACGCCGTAAAAGATTTGCCGCCAATATTCATGGGCCAATAGACCGCGTGAACCCAATATTGAAGAGAAAAAGCCGTCAATAGCCCAGTCGCTCCGCCCACAAAGCAAACTTTTGGCAAGAAAGAGGGTTTTAAAGCCAATATTTCGTCAATTCCATGAATGGGGAAGGGAGTGTAGGCATCAAACGCGGGAAGGCCGGATTCCTTGGCCTTCTGGGCGGCGCGAATCATTTTTTCATCTGAATCAAAAACCCCGACTAAATTTTTATTAGGCATGTTGTTTGCCTCCGTGTTTCTCGGATGACAAGACATGTTTAATTTCGCTCATCGCAATCATGGGAAGCGACCTTGAAAATAAGAGGAAACAAGTAAAGAAAAGGCCAAAGAGCCCTATAAAAAGGCCCCAGTCGACGTAGGTCGGCTTATACATGGTCCAACTGGAAGTCAAAAAGTCGCGATGAAGACCAATGACGATGATGTTAAAGCGCTCTAGCCACATGCCGATATTGATGAAAATCGAAATCACAAAAACCACCGCGGGAGTGCGGCGAATTTTCTTAAACCACAGAAACTGCGGAGTCACCACGTTGCAGAATATCATAGTCCAGTAGCAGTAGTGATAAGGGCCCACCGCGCTATTAATAAAGAAAAACCGCTCAAAGGTATTGGCGCTATACCAGCCAATCAAGGCTTCAGTGGCGTAGGCAAGGCCCACAATCACCGAGGTAAACAAAGTGACCTTGCACATCGCGTCAATATGTTTAAGGGTGATATAATCTTTAAAGCCGAGAAACTCCCGAGAGAGAGTCAACAAGGTCAACACCATCGCAAAACCGGAAAAAATAGCTCCAGTGACAAAGAATGGCGGAAAAATCGTCGAATGCCACCCCGGGACCAAGGCGCAGGCGAAATCCATACTGACGACCGTATGGACCGACAAGACCAAGGGAGTCGCAAGTCCCGCCAAAAGAAGGGAGGCCTTTTCATGCTGCATCCAGGTCCGGGCTGATCCGCTCCAACCGAGGCTTAAAGTCCTAAAGATAAAGCGGCGAATAGCCCCCTTGGCATGGGCGGCGGCGGTGGCTAAATCCGGTAAAAGGCCCATGTACCAAAACAAAAGCGAGATCGTCAGATAGGTGCTGACCGCAAACACATCCCACAAAAGCGGCGAGCGAAAATTAACGAATAAAGGCCCCATCGTATTGGGATAATACGGGAACAGCCAATAAAGGCCTCTCCAAATACGCCCCATATGGAGAAGCGGGTTAAGACCCGCGCACATAACCGCAAAAATCGTCATCGCTTCGGCCGAACGGTTAATGGCTGTTCGCCATTTTTGGCGGAATAAAAGGAGAATGGCTGAAATCAGGGTCCCGGCATGACCAATACCGACCCAAAAGACGAAATTGGTAATCGCAAAACCCCAGGAAACGGTTTTGTTGAGCCCCCAAGTTCCGACTCCGGTCCAGATAAGATCGGTCACCATAATGACGCCCCATAAGAGGGCCAAACCCGAAACTGAGAAAGCCAAGAACCATCCCAATGGCGGGCGCTTTTCCATTGGAGCGCAGATATCATCGGTAATCTGCCCATAGGTCTTTCCGCCTTCAACAAGGGGTGGACGCAATATCTCGCTGGTCGCCGTCGCGCTGGTCATGACTTTACATTCCTCACCTTGGTCTGATAGTAAATCGAAGGCTTAACCCCTAATTCTTCCAAGGCCCGATAGGCCCGCGAAGAAACCGCCTTTGCGGCTACCTGAGAATTAGAATCATTGATGTCGCCAAAGGAAAGGGCTTGGGTCGGGCAACTTTGGACGCAAGCCGTCTGAACTTCGCCGTCATGGATTTTTCGATTTTCGATCTGAGAAGTAATCTCGACATCACGGATTCTTTGGTAGCAGAAGTTACATTTTTCCATGACGCCGCGCTGCCTGACGGTGACATCGGGGTTTAAAACCAAATCTTGAACCGCATTGTCGCGCTCATAATCAAACCAGTTAAAGCGCCTGACCTTGTAGGGACAGTTGTTTTCGCAGTAGCGGGTCCCCACGCAACGATTATAGGTCTGCATGTTGATCCCTTCTGAAGAATGCGTCGTCGCGGCGACCGGGCAAACTGTCTCGCAAGGCGCGTTATCGCATTGCTGACAAGTCATAGGCTGAAACGCGACCGTGGGATTAGCGGGAGCCTCGGTCTCGGAACCTGAATAATAGCGGTCAATGCGAAGCCAATACATATCGCGGCTTTTTCTGACTTCGGATTTCCCCACCGTGGGAATATTATTTTCCGCCTGGCAGGCGATCACGCAAGCCGCGCAGCCGCTACAGCGGTTTAAATCGACCGACATCGCCCATTTATGCCCGGGATAATCATGTTTGGACCACAAGCCATCTCCTGATGAGGAGTCCGAAGAGCTTTGGCCCCCCGCGGCATTTTTGGCGTATTCTTCGAGCGTCTCTTCTCTGACGACGTGTCGGCTTTCCTGAAGATAGGGATCTTTTTGGAAATCATACCTTTGAATTTTGGCCAAGGGGTGCATTTCGCTTCCCGCCGCCACGGAAACCGAGCTCGAGTTTAAAAATGGGTAAACATTCGCGGTATAAAGCTTCGCGATCTCAATGGGGAAGAACTTAATTTTCGTGATTGGATAATTGGCGGCAATATCATCGGCGGTAATGCGCCCATATCCTAAAGCCGCGGCCACCACTCCTTCCGGCATTCCCAATTGGATCTGGGCTGGAATCTCAAAAGAATTTTTGCCGTCATTGACGCGAACCATGCGCCCCTCGGTAATTCCCAAACGCTTGGCATCAGCGGGAGAAAATTGAACATAGTTTTCCCATGACACACGAGTGACCGGATCCGGCAATTCTTCCAACCATGGATTAAAGGCTTGATGCCCGTCATAAAGGTTCACCGGCGCGTAAGAGACGAACTCAAATTCTCCATTTTTCGCTTGGGGACGGGAATTTTTAAGTCCCAACAAAGACGCGGAGGAAAATGCGGCATGAGGCAACGAAGGCGCTTGATAAACCGCGAATCCCGATTCCAAAGAGCTGTCCCAGAAATGATCAAAGTTATGGGAAGATTTCTGTTTTGGAAACAGATGAGTCTTCCAGTAAGAGCGGACGAAATCATAAGCGCTCTGAGTTTTCCCGGCCAAAGAGAGTAGTGTTTCCATCGCCGGCCGACTATTAAAAAGCGGCCTAATCGCGGGCTGAATAATAGTGACAGTCCCAGGAACAGGTTCGGCGTCTCCCCAACTCTCAAGAGGATGGGAATCAGCCGCGACAAAAGAAACATGAGAAGAGGTCTCATCCAAACGATTTGAAAGAGAAACCGTCCATTCAATCTTGGACAAAGCCTTGGCCAATTTCTCCCCGAGAGGATGGTCGTAAACCGGATTGGCTTCGACAAAGATAACGCCCGCGATTTTGCCGGAAGTCATCTCTTTGACAAATTCTTCCATCGCCGCATCATTTCCCGCGCGGACCTGGGACGGCTTTTGGATATCCAAGGTGTTTCCGTAATTTCCTAAAACCGAGTTCATCCAGTTGACCAAAATCTGGACCGCCAAATCGCTTGATCCACTGACGACTAAGCTTTCTTTTTTATGTTGGGCAAGAATCTGGGCGGCTTGATCCAAGGATTCCGAAGAAGCACTGGTAGAAACCTCTCCCACATGGGGGACTGGAACGCCTAAAATCTTAGCCAAGCGAATGGCCACCGAGGAAATGGTTGAGTATTCTTCCGAAGGCTTAATCGGAACTCTTAAATCGGCATTAGAGCCCGTTAATGAAACGCGCGGCTCGAAGTGAATATGGCGCGACATCTTCGGACTTCCGGAGGTGGGAACGCGCCCTTTAGCCCAATCGGCGGCAAACTCAACCGGAGAAATCCAGGTTCCCAAGAAATCCGCGTCAAAGCCGACAATCGCCTTGGCGTTTGCGAATTGATAATGCGGAAGAACCCGCTTTCCATGGGTTTTTTGATGAGCGTCTAAAATAGAAGAGCTTGAAATCGGGTCATAAATGACATGCTTAACCGAGGGATAGGCGCTCAGAAATTCCGCAATCGCCGCATTTAAAGATGGATTGGGAAGAGTTTGGGTGACTAGGCGCACCTGTTTCCCGCGTAGGGTTTTGAGCTTTGCCGACACCGCCCTGTCCCAATCAGCCCAGGTAACCTTTTTGCCGTTGACGAGAGGATCTCTCAGCCTTCCCGAATCATAGAGATCCAACAAAGTCGCTTGTCCGCGGGCGCACAAGCCGCCCTGAGAAAGCGGGTGCTTCTTAAGACCTTCCATTTTAATCGGCCGACCATCCCGAATCTTAACTAAAGCCCCGCAGGAAGCCGAGCAACCGCCGCAGGTCGAAGCCTGCCAGCGGGCGACCCCGGGAGTGACTCCCTCAGGGCGATCAATTTCTGGAACCGCTTTGGCGTGAGGCCATCTCCAATCGCAGGCGCCGCCCATGGCCGCAAGGCCGACACCCATCGTTTTCAAAAAATCGCTTCGGGTTAACCCTGTTTTTAAAGCCGTCTCAATTTTCTTGTCTTTTAATGATGGCATACAATACAATCCAAGGGACCGCCGGCATGTTTCCAGTGCGCCGGGGCTTCTTTTTTCGTCAGGCGATGACAGTTGATGCACCAGCCCATGTTGAGAGGAGCGGCTTGGCGAACCCGCGTCATAGTCTGAATAGGCCCATGACACTCCTGACAGGCAATTCCATTCGCGACATGAATACGGTGGCTAAATCGGACAAAGGAGGGAAGTTTGTTGACGCGCTCCCAAACCACGGGACTGGGCGCGGCGGAATCCCGAGATTCCCAGGCCTTGACCAACTTTGAAATTTCAGGGTTCGGTCCGGAATCTCCGGTCGCGCTACGGACCAAACTGTGGCAATTCATGCAAACATTGACCGAAGGAATCGAGGCTACATCAGATTTTTCAGCGTTATAGTGGCAATAGAGGCAGGCGATTTTTAGTTTTCCGGCATGAAGCACGTGGGGATACGAAATTGGCTGCTGCGGGGCATATCCCTGATTGTTGGCGAAATAATGGTAGTAATGCCTTTGTCCTGAAGCCAAGAAGCCGGCAAAAAGCCCTAAGACAAACAAAATTCCGGCAAAACTCTGAACGTCATTGGCCCAAAAAAGGAGGCCGCCGACCATGAGAAAAAAGGCGATCCCCATCCCGATCCAAGAAATTCCAGTTTCCTCATCTGGTGTCTTGACCCTAAAACCAATCGGAGAATTGATCGCATCGGGAGTGGGTTGAGAAATCTGGGGGGACTGTAAAGCGGCCGAATTAGAGGCGGACTTTTTCTGAGCCGCCTGCGCTTGAGACAAGGAACAAGCCAGAACAACGAGGAGAAGCCCCGCTACTTGAAAAATCTTTCCTAAAACTTTCATTTCACAATCTTAATCCCAATCGCTTGGGCCGGACATATTTCAGCACAAAGTCCGCAACCCACGCAAGTTTTTACGTCTATAAAGACCCTCTTGACAGTTAAATCCACAAAAACGGACTTAAACTCTTTGGGGCAGGCTTTTTCGCATTCGCGGCAAGGCTGATGATCTTTGAGCACGCAACGATTTTCGTCGACAACAGCCAAACCCAGGCGCGGAATTTGATTAGGTTCTCGACTCAGAGCCCCATCCGGACAAGAAGCCACGCAGGGAAAATCCTCGCACATCAAGCATGCCCTTTCTCGGGGCCAAAGAGAAGGAGTGCCTTCCAGATTTTCTCCCCACTCGGGCCCAAGAGCTCGTAAAACTAAAGGCGGACACGCCTTGAGGCAATCGCCGCAGCGGGTACATTTCTCCAAAAAAGATTTTTCTTCAAGAGCCCCAGGCGGACGCACCCATTCCTTTTTCGTTTCCCCCCAAAATTTCTTTTCATCTTTTTTCCCACGAGCTTCTCTAAGCGCCTCTAAAGCGGCGCGCGCTATCTCAAGCGCTTTTTGGCCCGAGTATGAAAAAAATTCTCGCCTTGTATACTCCGGTTCAGGCATAGATGGATTTTACCAGTTATTGCAAGGGAGGGAAATCTGGAAGAGTCTGGCCGCTCTGTTTAATCCAATTCCAAAAGTCGGGGCTGAGATGATAATAATTCGCCCACAGGCCAGGATCGGAGACAAGTTTAAATTCCTGGACGAAAGCCCCAATATCCTTTAAATTTTTTTCGTTAAGAGGAGCGCCTGAAAAATAAAGCGGCGCGATACTCTCAAGATTTTCATAAAGGAGGCTCTTTCCGCGGTAATAAGAGACCATTGACATCCTCGGCGGAGCAGAGCGCCTTAAAACTTGCCCCTTTTGATCCGCCATAGAAACGCAGTGATCTGGGACAGAACCGTCAAGCGAAAAAATTCCCTCGACCAAGGGGGAAGACGCCATTGAGGGGTTTTCAGATTCCGTCGCGACGGGGTAAAACAAAACCTTAAATCCCATCTCTCCTCTCTTTTTAATCTTAAAAGGAACAGGAACAGAACGCGAAAACTCCTCGGGAATCAGGTGCGAACAACTCGATCCAAAACGCAATTTATTTTCCGCTTGGCTTAATTGGGTTTTGTCTAATCGGTCCATCCAATAGCCGCTATTTTTGCAAGCCCCCAAAGAAAGAATCAAGGCTAAAAAAAAGAAGCGGCTATTTTTTTGTTTTCTCATTAAAGACGACCAACTCATATCCGTGAGCGCGCCAAGCGCGATCAAAATCTTTTTTGGGAACAAAGCGCGCGGCCTCGCCCGTTCCGGTATCGTTGATATAATAGCCTAAAACTTGTCCGTTTTTGTTCGAGACTTCTTCTCCCGTTACAAATATTTGATGTCCTCCCGATGAATTTGGGTCATTCCACAGGCGTCCAGCTTCAACCCCGATCAAGGCGCCGCCATTTTTCTCAATAGCCTGATCTAACTCCGCGCTTAGGGCCTTGGCTGCGGCGGGTTTTTCCGTTGGAGAAAAAACTTTAACATTCAGCCCGTGATCACGAAGCAATTTCCCCTCGTTATCGAGAAAAGTTCCTCCTATTAATTCCCCGGATTTTAATTGCGCTTCCGAATAATACCCTTTTCTAAAAGCTTCTTCGGCCAAGCCCTTGGGAGTAACCCTTTGGCCATATGATTTTAACACTTCATACTGGGCCTCAACCGCGCAAGTGCCCCCCTTTTGATAGATAATGTTATTGGCTTTTTCTTGAGGGTTGCCAATGGTACGGCTTAACCCCAAGGAATGAGACAAACTCAAAAGAGCGTCATCTTTAAGGCGTTCCATTCCCGCCGTGTATCCGCGGTTAAAGTATCCGCGCTGACGATATTCCGATTCCGATAAGGGATGGGGCTTGGGAGGGTGAGAGGATTTTTGATCTGAAACAAAATGCCGCAAGAGACTCGGCAACTCTTTTCCGTTGCGGCTTTCAATTGATTCTCCTTGATTAGACAAAGCCCAAGACTGAACGGAGGCTTGCGCGACAGAGACCTTTCCTGTTTTAAACCCCTTAATTTTGGATAGCAGGCCTTGGACTTTTTTTTGCGTTTGAGAGACTTCTTTTGACTCAAGTTCTTGGGCCTTTTCGTTTAGAACGTTCCAACGCGCATAAAATGGGCGCATGCAGGGAAGCCAGGTCTTCGGCCACTCTCCATTGGTTTTATATAAATAGGAATCATCCTCGGCTTTAGGCCAAAGAAAAGGCTTGCACGCTGCCTTGCCGCCTCTTAAAACCTGCCGCTCCATGCCCATTAAAATTTTCAGTTTAACTTCGGGCGGTGTCTCTTTCGGAATATTTTTAATATCATTTGAATTTAAAATCGCCCGCTCTTTTTTCATTGAACGTGAAAAAGCGGGGTCGGATTTAGATGAAATCATCCGCAAGAATCCTTTTTGAGACGCCTCCGTGGGAAGGCGGTTAAACTGCGCGACAGGGTCTTTCAAATTGGCCAACATGTAGTAACAAACAAGAATGTCATCATCGTAGGGAGCCCCATCTTTATGGTTAAAAACGCAAGGCGATTTTTCCGAGAACTTCCAGATTATTTTCCCGTGATCGGGCATCGCGAAAGCAAAACAAGGCAAGAGACTCAAAAGGGCTCCTGCGATGATTTTCCTCTTTTTAAAGGAAGGCATGGACTTAGTGTAGAGGGAAAGCCAGTTTTTGTCAAGGGTCCATGGCAACAAACCCCTTGACAGTTTTCAAAATTTGCGGCTATAATATTATTAGCAGTCAGTATATCAAACTGCTAATTTAGAATTATGAGACAACTTGAACCTAAAGTCGCCGAGAAAAGAAAAAGGGATCTATTGCAGTGGATCATTCATTATTACATCAAGAATTCAAAGCCGGTCTCTTCTTCTATTATAGCGAAAGAGTCGGGAATCAATCTCTCGAGCGCCACAGTGCGAAACATTCTCCAGGAACTGGAAGATGAAGGCTTCCTTAAGCAGCCGCATTCTTCCTCGGGCCGGGAACCCACCGATAAGGGTTACCGTTTCTATGTCGACTATTTAGTTGAGATTCAACGTCTGGCCTCTTCCGAAAAAGAAAGAATAGAACAAGAATATAGCCATCGCGCATCCGAGCTGGATACCCTGTTGATTGAAACCTCGAAACTTCTGTCCCACATTTCTCAAGGAACCGGATTCGTTTTCTCCGCTCCCGCGCAGGAATTGACCCTCAAACGCCTGGAACTGGTTCCGATGGGGGGCCGCAATATACTGGGAATTATGGTCTCGGATGCCGGGTTTGTTCGCCACTGGCCCATACGAATTCCCTTTGAGCCCACGGAACAACAACTCTCTATTCTCAACCAATTTTTAAATAAACGCGCGCGCGGCATTAAAATTAAGGACGCCCAAGCGACAATTCTTAGCGAACTAAGAGAACTCGAAAAGGATTTTGACGCGATGCGGTCTTTGGTCACTGGACTCTTTGACCGATTCGCCTCTTTAAATGAGCCTGACACTCTCTATATTGAGGGCGCGGATCAAAT
Source organism: bacterium (assembly GCA_021810245.1). GTDB lineage: Bacteria > Elusimicrobiota > Elusimicrobia > UBA1565 > UBA9628 > JAKAQV01. The sequence continues at coordinate 3,304 of JAJZJF010000016.1, read as the reverse complement.
GCTCGCCCATGCATCCGACATTGGAGACATCCCGACTCTTCAACGCCTGATGAGGATGTTGACCGAGAAAAAAACCTTCGCGGCTCTCTTGGAACGCGAAATGGACAAGGAAGAAGAATTAGTCCCTTCTCGTTCGCTAATAAGGCCTCGGGTAAAAATCGGAGATGAAACGGGAATCCCGGAGCTTTCCGGATTAAGTCTCATTACCCAAACCTACGACTATCGCGGGCGCCCGGTCGGGGTTTTGGGGATTTTAGGGTCCAAACGCATGGAATATCCCAAAATGATGAGCCTCGTCGATTATTTGAGCGAAAGGATTTCTTCCTATTTAAGGGATTGGGAGGGAGTTGAATCATGAACGAACCTGTCTCGCCGGAAGAATTGAAAATCGAAGGCGAAAAGAAAATAGCGGCGGAGACTTCTACGGAAGTTCCTAATTACTACGAGCAGATGCTCAAAATCCGCGCCGAGTTTGACAATTACCGCAAGCGCGTCGACCGCGAAAAGCCGGAACTCTACAAATTGGGCCGGATGGATATACTCTCGCGTTTTATTCCGCTCTATGACCTCTTAAAAAAAGCTCATGAGGAAATTCAAAACTCTCATGCCGAGTCGGAATTGGCGAAAGGAATGGAGGGAATATTCAAGGAGTTTGAAAAAATTTTTAAAGAAGAAGGAATCAGCGCGATCGAGGCTCTTAACAAGCCTTTTGACCCGCTGACCCATGAAGTGCTTGGAACCGTCGAGAAGCCGGGAGTCGAAGACGGAACGGTCGTTGAAGTCTTTGAACCAGGATATTTAATCGCTGGCCGCGTTTTGCGCACCGCCAAGGTTCGCATCGCGCGCAACGCAAAAAAAGAAGAAGCGAAGGAGAAATAATATGAGCAAAATTATTGGAATTGATTTAGGGACGTCTAACACGGCCGCGGCCGTAACCGAAGGAGGCAAAGCCACCATTATTCCATCGGCGGAGGGAACTTCCGTTGGCGGCAAGGCATTCCCTTCGTATGTCGCTTTCGCCAAAGACGGACAGTTGTTGATCGGAGAACCTGCTCGGCGGCAAGCCGTGGCCAACCCCGAAGGAACCTTTATGGCCTTTAAGAGGAAAATGGGGACCGATCACAAATACAAAGCTCCGGACGGGAAAGAATACACCCCGCAACAGCTCTCCGCGTTTCTCTTGCAAAAAGTGAAAAGAGATGCCGAGGCTTTTCTGGGTGACAAGGTTGAAAAAGCCGTCATCACCGTCCCGGCTTATTTTAACGACAATCAGAGACAAGCCACCAAAGACGCCGGGACCATCGCGGGGCTTGAAGTCGTTCGCATCATCAACGAGCCGACCGCAGCCTGTTTGGCTTACGGAGTGGATAAAAAAGGGAAAGACGAGAAAATCATGGTCTTTGACCTCGGCGGCGGAACGCTCGACGTCACCATTATGGACTTTGGAGGAGGAGTATTCGAGGTCATTTCCACTTCCGGAGACACTCAACTGGGCGGAACCGACATGGACAACGCCCTGATTGAATATATCGCCGGGGAATTTAAAAAAGAAACCGGCTTTGACTTCCGAAAAGATCCGATGGCGGTACAAAGGGTTCGGGAGGCGGCGGAAAAAGCGAAAATTGAGCTTTCCAGCACCTTTGAAACCGACCTCAACCTTCCCTACTTAACTGCCGTGGACAATACGCCGAAACATCTGGCGATGAAATTGACGCGTTCAAAACTTGAGTCCTTGGTCGACCCTATCGTTAAGCGCTGCAAACAATCCATCGACCAGGCCTTAAACGACGGTAAGCTAAAGACCTCGGATATTTCCCGCATCATCTTGGTCGGCGGCCCAACTCGTATGCCCATTGTCCAAAAATTCGTCGAGGATTATATCGGGCGAAAAGTGGAAAGAGGGGTAGACCCCATGGAGTGTGTCGCCACCGGGGCCGCGGTTCAAGCTGCGGTTTTGACCGGAGACGTTAAAGACGTCCTTCTTTTGGATGTAACGCCCTTAACCCTGGGGATTGAAACCTTGGGCGGAGTGATGACTCCTTTAATCGAGAGAAATACGACCATCCCTGTTGAGAAATCGCAAGTTTTCTCGACTGCCGCGGATAATCAACCAGCGGTCACGGTGCATGTGCTCCAAGGCGAGCGCCCCAAGGCCTCAGACAACGTCTCTTTGGGAAAATTCGATCTCGACGGAATTCCGCCGGCTCCAAGAGGCGTGCCTCAAATCAAGGTCAGCTTCTCGATAGATGCCAATGGGATTCTCAACGTCAAGGCGGAGGATTTGGGGACGAAAAAAGCCCATCACATCACGATCTCGGCCCCCAACAAGCTCTCAAAGGAAGACATCGAGAAATTCGTTAAGCAAGCCGAACAATTCTCGGATGAGGACAAGAAATTTAAGGAAAAAGTGCAGGCTAAAAACGAGGCGGATTCCGTTCTCTTCTCCGCCGAAAAGGCTCTTAAAGAACACGGAGACAAGGTTTCCCAGGACGAGAGAACCGCTATCGACCGCGCCATTTCCGAACTCAAAGAAGCCCTCAAATCGGATGACTTGACGGTCATCAACAAGGCCAAAGATGAGCTTCTTAAGGCTTCTCACAAATTGGCCGAGGAAATCTATAAATCGGAAACGTCTCAAAAATCCGCGCCTTCGGATTCCTCTGGATCCAAGGATTCGGATAAAAAAGACGAGGTGGTTGATGCCGAAGTAGTTGAGGATAAAAAATAGAGCTTAGGGCATAACGAGAAAAATTATGGCGGAAGATTATTACGAAACTCTTGGCGTCGCCCGAAACGCCTCGGAAGCGGAAATCAAATCCGCGTTCAGGAAATTGGCGATGAAATATCACCCGGACAAAAACCCGGGTAATAAAGAGTCTGAGGAAAAATTTCGGAAAATCAATTCCGCATATGAAACCCTGTCCAACCCCGAGAAACGCTCGCTCTACGATCGTTTCGGAGAAGCGGGCGTTTCCGGGGCGCAGGGCTCCAGCTCCGGAAACCCTTTCGGCGGCGCGGGAGTCGACGTCAATGAGGTTTTTGGGGATCTCTTTGAAAATCTGTTTAGTGGAGGCGGCTCGGGAAGGCAGAGAAGACGCGGGGGAGATCTAAAGTATGAGGTTCATATCGATCTCGATGAAGCTTTCTCCGGAACCCAAATTCCGCTGGAATTTGAGCGCGCGGAAACCTGTTCTACCTGCAGAGGAACCGGAGCCAAAGGCGGGGCTTCTGGAACCAGAAAATGCTCCCAATGCAGAGGCTCGGGATACGTCCAATTTTCCCAAGGATTTTTTTCGATGCGCCA
>JAJZJF010000100.1 GCA_021810245.1 bacterium | reverse complement strand
CAAGCCCCCCGACAACCGCCATCATCAGCATCTGCATGATCTGCTGCGCCATGCTGGGCTGATTCATCATCGGCGGCGGCATCGCTGGAACCGCGTTCGGCTTTGACTGATTCAAATTGGGATTATTGGCTTTGAGATTAATGGGAGTCCCTTGTCCGATTCCAACAGCCGAGGACATTCCTTTAGGATCTTTAATGAGCCCGCGGCCTATCGCTCCGCCGTCAAAAGCCTGAGACGCCAGCGCGCTTGACTGCGTCCCGTTGAGCGCCAAAGCCGCCGATTTCATTTGCGCCGCAGTATTTTTTAAAGCTCCCATCGCGCCTCCGCCATTGGCTTGAGACGGGCCCGAACCCGAAGTTCCATGGGCATAACTAATGCCAATTTTTGGCGTGTGCGCGCCAAAACCCTTGAGCCCGCCCGAGGAATACCCCCCTCCCGAGGGGGCGAATGCGTTTGAACTTTCGCTTCCTCCAAGGCCGGAAAGGCTCGAAAAATTTCCCTTGGGGAACGCGGCTGATAAAACCGGGCGAGCCGACGCAGCGGCTTGGCCTTGACTTTTAGAAGCAAGACTCGCCAAGGCATCCGCCCATTGAGAAGATTGCTTTCCTGATTTTTTAGGCGTGGCCGCTTTCGCGGCGGGAGCCGAAGGCGGCGGAGAAAAAAGAAGAGAGGCAAAGGGATCGGTCAGCGCTTTTTTCCCATAGGCCTCAAAGGATTTCATAGACAGATCCACCGGCCCTCCGGGAGCCCCATTGGGATTTTGGGTAGAATCGAGACTTTGATTAATAGGATGAAGGCCCGATTCGGCCCCTGAGAGGGAAGCGTTGGATGAAGAATTAAAGGCGGGGTAACAAACCCAAAGCCCCATTAAGCCGAAGGCTAAAAGAATCAACCACCAATATTTTTTAAAGGGATCGGCTTGTTGTTTAATAACGAAGGCCATACTTTGAGTGTAGCCCCTCTTCTCTTTTTTGTCAAGGCAAACCCGGTTTTTTTACCATATTTTTACCAAATGAAAATAATGGTAATATCACAGTATGGAAGAAAGCAAGCGCAATAAGATTATCATATTTTTAATGTTCTTAATTGGCCTTCTTCTGCTGGTTCCCTCCACATTTTTTCTTGAGAAAATTCGCGAATACCGCGATTTCTTCTCCGGAATCAACCCTGGGGTCTTAAAACAAACCGGGGACAATATGATTCCAGAAGACCTTCACAAGAACGTTTCTTTCAAGCCGCGGCTGTCCTTTGTTGAATTCAAGATTAAAGCTGCCAAAGCCAAGGAAGTTTATTTGATAGGGAATTTCAATCATTGGGCGCCCAAGACTATTAAGATGCTGAAGAAGGAATCCGGGGAGTGGAGCGTGTTTCTGCCTCTTCCTAAGGGCCCCTGTGAGTATCTTTTCGTCGTTGATGGGAAGAAAACGACTGACCCTAAAAACCCCCATTTAGCGACCTCAAACGGAGAAACCGTTTCGGTCCGGCAAATTCAATAGGAGATAAAGGCCTTAATTATCTCTGACAAAAACGACAATAATAAGCGCGTCGGCCGGCAATCTGACGTTTGGTTCTTGAAATAGCGTGCCCCTTGGGACAGATTGTCTTTCCGTAAATTTTCAATTGCTTTTGAAAACGGCCCGGCCGTCCCAATGGATCGAGATAAGACTCATCCGGCAAGGTCGTTCCACCGCTTAAAATGGACTGCCGCAATAACTCTTGCGCTAAAGACACGACTTTTTGAATCTCATCTAAATGCGCGCGGCAGGCTTTCCTCCCGGGACGAATTCCCGCCAGATAAAGAGCTTCTGTTGCGTAAATATTGCCAAGACCGGCCACAATTGACTGGTCCATCAAGACCGATTTAATCGCGGCTTTTTTGTTTTTAAAAACAGAAAACAGGTAATCCGCATTGAAATCTTGAGACAAAGGTTCCGGCCCCAAAAGAGGCACACGCTCCATCACGCGGCCGAATCTTCGCGCGTCTTGAAAACAGACGAAGGTCTTGGAAAAATAAAGGCTGATTCTCGCGTGCGGAGAATTCTCGTTAAAATGGATTCTTCCCGACATTCCCAAATGCAAAATCAGTTCGCGGTTATTGTGAAATTTTAATATCAGGTATTTCCCGCGGCGAGAAACGCCGAGTATTTTCAAGCCTTTGAAATTTTCGAGAAGCGCTTCATCCGGACGACGGTAGAAAGTGGGAGTCCCAAGACGGTAAGAGAGAAAGGTCTGTCCCGAGATTTCTTCTTCCAGGACTCGCCGAACCGTTTCAACCTCCGGCAGTTCCGGCAATCTAGGTCACTTCCCGTGAGGCGCGGGCGAAGTTCCTTGCCCTGAGTCGTCTTCGCTCGAAGAGAGAGCAGGAGCGTGATATCCGCAATCAACCCAAGCCGTAATGCCTCCTTCGAGATTAACGGCCTTGTATCCGTTCTGAATGAGAAACGCCGCGGCCCGGGCCGAGCGCCCGCCCAGATGGCAATAAACCACGACCTCAGAAGATTTGTCCAGCTCATGGCAACGTTCGGACAAGCGGTCAAGCGGGATGAAATGAGAGCCTTGAATATGCGCCCTTTTTCGTTCCGACTCCTGGCGAACGTCTAAAATCAACAGCTTATCGCCGCGCTCAATGCGGGCTTTTAACTGAGCGGAAGTCATGCAGGGAATATTCACGTCTCTATTGTATAACAGAAACGGGTATTTCCCCAAAAAGGAGAGCCCCCTACGCGCACAGGGGGCTCTGAAAGGCAAACGGGAAATTTTCCCGCTAATTTTTACTGACCGATAGGGGTCTGGGATTTCTCGGCTTTTAATTCCTTGGCTTTAGCTTTCTGCTCGTTTTTATAGTCCATTTTTCCGGCTTTGTTGGCGGCTAAGCGCGCGTCTTTTCTCATCTGATCGTATTTCATGCGAATCTGGGCAATCGCTTTTTGGCGAGACGAGGAGCTGAGGCTGGTATCTTTTCGCACGGAATCAAGATCATGATCTTCCGCTTTCTGGATATCCGCCAAGGTTTTAATTTCACTCTTCTGAACTTTTTTCAAGTCCACCTTGCTCTTTTGAACCTGTTGGGCGTTTTGCACGACAGGATTTGAAGGAATCACCGGCGCTTGGGTCGGTTTTGGAGCTTGGCTGGGAACCTGCCCCTGCTGCATGCTCGGCTGCCCATTAGGCTGATTGTTCTGGTTATTGCCGGCGGGAGCGCCAAACTGGGCCCACAGAGCTGAACTCACCATCATCGCCGCTCCAGTCAACGTCAAGATACTTTTTTTCATTTCGATTATTCTCCTTGTATTAATATGGCTCGCCTTGGCGGCCTCGTTATTACTACGCGCGCCCGCTAAAAAAGTTCGCGGTCCTATGAGAATGGGAAACATCCCCAGTGGAGATATCGCGCTTTGGACAACGACACAGGCGAGATAATTGGACTATTGAATGCGCAGGTCGGAAATGATGCCGATATCAATCATCCATTCTTCCAAACATTCCGCGTTTTGAGGCTTCCTCAAACGAAAATGGAAGCTGGGTGTGCTCGGTATAGAAAGCGTTCTTGAATTGGGAATGAGCGTCGATTTCAGCTCGACTGAGGTCGGCATCCTTAAGGTTGGCGCCGCGCAGATCGGCTCCCATAAGTGCCGCTCCGCTCAAATCGGCATACTCAAAGCTGGCATCTTTGAGGTTGGCACCGCGCAGATCGGCCTCCAATAAATCGGCGCTATGAAAATCGCGCCCGTGAAAATCCCCGCATTCGCCGTTCATGGGATCGTCGGTTTTGTTGTAGCCTTGGACACCCTCTTTGTTTACGCATTTCCCGGTTTTTGAATCGTAGCGGAAGCGGTCCATCTTTTTTTGAATGTTCTTGACTAGCGTCTGGGATTGGGACGCCTTAAGACAGAATTTCTCGCTCATTTGGCGCCACTCCCGCCCGACGACTTGCGCCCGCGACGAATGAACTCCCGCCAGCGAAATCAGAAACGCCGATACAAAACTCAGGGCGGCTTTTTTATTATTTATCTTTATCATTAGACCCTCCAAAGCGTCTTTATCCGGCAAAATTATCTTACAAACGATTCCTGGGATCAGGCCATAGTGGGCGCGCAAAATCCGCGTGACGCCGGCATGACGACGAGGTTTGCCAACTCGACAATATTCCTCTATAATGAGTTTGAGAGTCAAACTATGAGAAGCTGGAGTGAATTAAAGATTTGCGCGCAAAACGGGCATCTCCCCGAGCGAAATCTACTGGTCGGTTTCGACTTTGATGGAACCTTGGCCCCTTTTACTCTTAAGCCTCACCAAGCTCAAGTCCCAAGGGAAATACGAAAACTTTTAGAGCGCCTGGCTCGTCAAAAAGAAATACGGGTCGCCATCATCAGCGGGCGAAGTCTTGTTGACGTTGAAAACAAAGTTGGAATTGCCGGGGCGATTTACTGCGGCAATCATGGGCTTGAAATCAAAACGAAACGCGGGCTTTGGGTTCACCCTCAAACAGCCACCTTGCTTAAAGACATCAAAACCCTTTCGGAACAACTCAAAAAAGACATTGCGCGCTTTAGCGGAGCGGAGCTGGAAGACAAACGCTTAAGTCTCAGCCTTCATTACCGAAGGGTGCGGGAAAAGACCGATGTTAAAAATCTGGAAGCCTTACTCCAAAACCGCATGCTCCCTTACCGGAAGTATTTAAGAATCGTTCATGGCAAAAAACTTTTCGATATCCGTCCGCGGCTCAATTGGGATAAAGGCCATGCCCTTCTCCACTTAATAAATCAATTGGGAGTTTCCTGGAGAGCCTGCTTTATTGGCGATGACACGACTGATGAAGAGGCCTTTTTGACCCTGGGCCCTAAGGCCCTCTCCATCCGCGTGGGGCCCGCGAAAACCTCCCATGCTCAATTTCTTATTCACAATCGCGGATATGTCAAGCGATTTCTTGAATTGTTGGTTCAACGATATGAAAAAAATAAATAACCTAAAGAAAGCGAAAAATCCCTTCATGTTTTACGCGAGACTCAGCCTGACTCTCGCGACGGGGAAAGCAGTCTCTAGCGCCCGGAATTTGTTGGAAATATTGCGAACTTGTCCCGATTCCGTCATCTACGCCCATTCCCACCGATTTTTGCAAACCCATCAATTCGCGGGCGCAAGCCCTGCCAACGATTTTTCTCTCTGGGCTTCCCATGCTCTAGGAGATGAGGAATTGGCCGAAAAACTCGGGGTCATCGAACCCTTAAGCTATTCCAGCCTTGAACAAATTAGAAAAGATTTGGTCTCTATTCTAAGCCGCCATCTGGAATCTCATACCGATCACCGCACAGCCCCGCCGGGACAAGAGTTGCACCTTCTCTCTTCCGTCCGCTTTTCCGTATCGACGGGCCTTAAGGCCTGGGACTTAGAAGAGTTTCAAGAGTCTCTTCAGAAATCAAGCCCGTCGACGATTTATCTTCACGCCTTTGAATCGCGCTTAAGATCGGCCCAAGGGGTCAGCGATTTTTCAAAATGGCTTGAAGAAGAGATCGACGAAGCCAATTTGGCCCAAGAAATAGCGGAGCTTGACCCACATGCTCAAACATTGTCAAAAATCAAGGAAGATATATTGAAGATGACCCAACAAAGATTGGAGGCAAAAAAATGAGCATGCTGAAATCCTACCGAAGCATCGCCGGATCTGAAATTGTCGATGAAATTGAAACCTTAGCCAAACGCTTGGCTGGCAAAAGCGTTGTCCACGTCAATTCAACCAAGGTCGGCGGCGGAGTCGCCGAGATTCTCGCCCGCATGGTTCCCCTTCTCAACGAACTGGGAATTAAGACCCGCTGGGAAATCGTAAAGGGCACCCAGGATTTTTACAACGCGACGAAAAAATTTCACAACGCTCTCCACGGCACCGCGCAAGACATCACCGAGGCCGATTTTAAGGCCTACGCCGAGACCGTGGAAGCCAACGCCTCCCAGATTGATCTGAGCTCGGATTTTGTCTTCATTCATGATCCCCAACCCGCCGCCTTGGTCAAAAAACGAGAACAGTTTAAAAATCGCTGGATCTGGAGATGCCATATCGATCTTTCGCATGCCGCTCCTCTGGTTTGGA
>JAJZJF010000015.1 GCA_021810245.1 bacterium | reverse complement strand
TCGGACGCGAGAGATTCGGGCATGACTGGAAGGCGAAATTCGATTCCGGGGCTCTCAATCCCAACGGGGGATCCGTCGCCTTGGGGCATCCCCTGGGCGCGACCGGAACTCGGCTGATGCTGAATTTGAACTACGCTCTTAAGCGAAATCCCAAAGCCCGCTATGGAATGATCGCCGCTTGTGCCGGCGGGGGAATGGGCGGCGCGATGGTGGTCGAAAAAGTTGGGTAAAGACTAACGCCGGCCGTATTGATCTTCAAAGCGAATAATATCGTCTTCGCCGAGATAGCTTCCCGACTGCACCTCGATAAGAATGAGGGGAGATTTCCCCGTGTTTTCCAGGCGGTGTTTGGTGTTGGCCGGGATAAAGGTGGATTCATTGGCCTTTAGAGTGATCTTTTTCTCTCCTCTTTGAATCCGTGCCTGTCCGCGCAAGACGACCCAGTGTTCGCTTCTCTTATGATGGAGCTGTAGGCTTAGCTTTCTCTGGGGCAGGACCTCGATTCTTTTGATTTTGAAATCAGGGCCTTCTTCGAGCACTGTGTAAGTTCCCCAGGGGCGATAGACGGTGCGGTGAACTCTGTGGATTTCGCTTCCCTGGGATTTTAATTGAGAATAAACTTCTTTGACGTCTTGAGCGCGGTCTCGTGCGGCGACCAGTAGAGCGTCTAAGGTATCAATGACGATCAAATCCTTGATTCCCACGGCGGCCACCACCCGACCATCGGCCTGAATGTGGCAGTTTTTCGCGTCTAAAAGGATGGCTTTTCCCTTGACGCGGTTGCCATTTTTGTCGGCTTTTATTAAACTGGCCATAGCGTTCCAGGAGCCGATGTCGCTCCAGCCGATATCCGAGGCGATGACGGCCGCGTTTTTGGATTTTTCCATGACCGCGTAATCTAAAGACTGTTCCGGAACCACGGCAAAGAGTTTTGGGTCGATTTCAAGCGCGGGGAAATCAAGATTTTGTTTTTGGGGAAAGGCCTTAAATGTCTTAAGGCAGAGAGAATAGATGTCCGGGCGGTATTTTTTTATTTCTCCCAAGAGGGTTTTCGCGGTGAAGCAAAACATTCCGGAGTTCCATAAAAACTTGCCCGAGGAAAAATATTTTTGCGCGTCTTTCAGCGGAGGCTTTTCGATAAATCTCTTGACGGAATGCCCCGCAGCTTCGATGTAGCCGTATCCGGTCTCGGGAGAATCGGGCTTTATTCCAAAGACGACCAAGCGCCCCTTGAGCGCCAATTGAGCGGCCTGAGAAACCGCTTTCTCAAAAGCCTTGGGCCGCGAGATCAAATGATCGGCGGCGAGAACGAGCAAAACCGCGTCTTCGCCGTAGCGCTTGGCGATTTCCAAGGCCGCCAAGGTCACGGCCGGAGCGGTATTTTTGCCGAAGGGTTCCAAAAGATAATGGTCGACGATTTTTTTGCGGGACAGGGGATAAACCTCGCGATACTCGTCTTTGATTTGAAAAAAAAGCTCTTTATTGGAAACGGTCAAAATCTCGCCGACCCGCGGCAAACTGGCCGCTCGAAGCCAGGCTTTTTGAAGAAGGCTTTGTCCGTCGGCAAGGCGAATGAACGGCTTGGGGCGCTCCTGTCGGGAAACCGGCCAAAGCCGGGAACCCACCCCGCCGCAGAGAATGACGGGAACGATTTTATTCATGAAGCGGCCAAAGCCGGATCCTTGCCGCTTTGAAGGAGCTTAAGGTCGGACTCGACCATCATTTTGACGAGTTCTTGAAAGGGAACCTTGGGTTCCCAGCGCAGGGCCTTCTTGATTTTGGCGGGACTGCCCAAAAGCAGATCGACTTCCGCCGGCCTTAAAAATTGCGGGTCGACCCGCACATATTTTTGGTAGTCAAGCCCCAGCGTTTCAAAAGCGATTTGGACAAATTCCCTGACGCTGTGGGTCTCTCCGGTCGCGATGATGAAATCATCGGCTTTGTCGGCTTGAAGCATTTTCCACATCGCTTCGACGTAATCTCCGGCAAAACCCCAGTCTCTTTTGGCGTCGAGATTTCCCATGGGAAGTTCCTTTTCCAAACCCAGTTTAATCTTGGCCGCATAATAGGTGATCTTGCGCGTGACAAACTCAAGGCCGCGCCTGGGAGATTCATGGTTAAAGCAGATTCCGGAGCAGGCGAAGAGATTGTAGGATTCCCGGTAATTGATGGTCATATAATGTCCGTAGACCTTGGAGACCCCGTAGGGACTGCGGGGATAAAAGGGAGTTTTTTCCGTCTGCGGGACTTCTTGGACCTTGCCGAACATTTCGGAACTGGAGGCCTGATAGAAGCGGGCCGCAGGTTTAACGCGGCGAACGGCCTCTAAAATGCGGGTCAAACCCAGACCGGTCACGTCTCCGGTGAGAATCGGCTGTTTCCAGGACACCGGGACAAAGGATTGCGCCGCGAGATTATAAATTTCATCCGGATCCGAAACCCGAACGGCTTCATCCAGGGAAGATTGATCGGTCAAATCTCCATTGAGAAGAGTAATGCGGTCAAGGATATGATGAATTCTATCCGTGGGTTCGTGGCTTGAGCGGCGAATGAGCCCGTAGACTTTATATCCTTTTTCCAGCAAAAGATCCGCCATGTAGGAGCCGTCTTGTCCGGTAATTCCAGTAATCAACGCTTTTTTAGCCATTTAAGTCTCCTTGATTGGGGCGTCTTATCTTAAATTCATTCCGTCCGTTTCGACGGCTTTTTCGATTTTTTGGCGTCAGTCTCAAAAGAAAGGGCCTCTTGGGCGAAGTCGGCGCTGACGGAGACGGAATCTCCTTCTTTGATTTCTCCGGAAATCAAAAGCTTTGAGATAGGATCGAGAAGATATTTTTGGATCGCGCGCTTAAGAGGCCGGGCGCCAAAGGCCGGGTCGTATCCTTTTTGGGCGAGAAAACTTTTGGCCTTTTCGTCGAGCGCAAAGCTAATCCGCTTGTCTTTGAGGCGAGACAGTGCCCGCGGGATCTGAATATCGATAATCCGGCGCAAATTCTCCGCTTCCAATGGGTGAAAGGTCAATGTTTCGTCTAGGCGATTTAAAAATTCCGGTTTAAAGCGAAGTTCGACCTCGCCGCTTTTGAGATTAGAAGTCATCAGCAAAATCGTATTTTTGAAATTGACCGTTCGGCCTTGTCCATCGGTCAGGCGCCCGTCATCCATGACCTGAAGCAAGATATTAAAAACGTCGGGATGAGCCTTTTCTATTTCGTCGAGCAAAACGACGCAATAGGGCTTGCGGCGGACCGCTTCAGTCAGTTGGCCGCCTTCTTCATAACCGATGTATCCCGGAGGCGCGCCGATGAGGCGAGACACCGCGTGCTTTTCCATGTATTCGGACATATCCAGGCGCACGAGGTTTTTCTCGGAGTCAAACAAAAAATCGGCCAAGGCTTTCGCCAACTCCGTTTTGCCGACGCCGGTCGGTCCCAGCATTAAAAAGACTCCCAAGGGGCGCTCGGGGTCAGCGATGCCGCTTTGGGCGCGCCGAACCGATGCGGCTACCGCTTGAACGGCCTCTTCTTGACCCACCACCCGCTGATGGAGAATTTCTTCGAGCTTTAAAAGCTTCTGGGCCTGGGTTTGCCCTATTTTTTCAACCGGAATGCCGGTCCAGCGAGAGATAACGCGGGCGATGTCTTGCTCGTCGACCTCTTCTTTGAGGAGTTTTTTCTCCGACTGAACCGTCGCTAAATCTTTTTCCAAAGCGTCAATTTTTTTGGACAGATCGGGAATGAGGCCGTAGCGAATTTCCGCTGCGCGGTTGAGATCTCCGGATCTCTCGGCGCGCTGTCCATCGGCTTTTAAAGATTCCATTTTGACCTTAAGCTCCCGGAGATTTTTAATCAGGTTTTTTTCTTTTTCCCAGTGGGCGCGCAGGTTTTCAAATTCCGATTTGAGCGCGGATATCTCGGACTGAATGGCGCGTATTCTCTCGCGGCTGGCCTCGTCTTTTTCTTTCTTAAGGGCCGCTTCTTCAATTCCCAATTGGCGAAGTTTGCGGTCAGCCTCATCCAGCTCGGTTGGCATCGAGTCGATTTCCATTCTCAGGCGGCTAGAAGCCTCATCAATGAGATCGATAGCCTTGTCAGGCAAAAAACGGTCGGAAATGTAGCGGTCAGACATTTTGGCCGCCGCTACTAGAGCGGAATCTAAAATGCGGACTCCATGGTGGATTTCATATCTTTCCTTAAGCCCGCGCAAAATGGCGATGGTGTCTTCGACGCTGGGCGGCCCTACCGTTACCGGGGCAAATCTTCGCTCTAAAGCCGCGTCTTTCTCGATGTATTTTTTGTATTCATCGAGCGTGGTTGCTCCGACGCAGCGGAGTTCTCCCCGAGCGAGCATCGGCTTAAGCATGTTGGCCGCGTCCATTCCGCCTTCGCCGCCGCCAGCGCCGACGAGGGTGTGGATTTCATCTATGAAAAGGATAATCTGGCCGGAGGCGTCAGAGACTTCTTTGAGGACGGCCTTGAGCCTTTCTTCAAATTCGCCCTTGTATTTTGCTCCGGCCACCAAACTTCCCATGTCAAGAGAAATGACGCGCTTGTCTTTCATGGTCTCAGGGACATCCCCGGCGGAAACCCGTTGAGCAAGACCCTCGACAATCGCGGTCTTTCCGACGCCGGGCTCGCCGATTAAAACCGGATTATTCTTGGTGCGGCGGCTTAAGACTTGAATCACGCGGCGAATCTCGCCGTCGCGGCCGATGACGGGATCTAATTTCCCTTTTCTGGCGGCGTCGGTCAAATCGCGCCCAAAAAACTCAAGCGCGGTTTTGGGTGTTGAGGGAGACTGAGCCGTGGGGCTTTCTCGTTGAGCCATGGCTTTATTTTATCAAAAAGCCCGCTTGGGCGGACTAAGGAAGGATTTCTTCCAGTTCGTCGACTTTGTGCTTGTTTTCGGCTTTGGCGATCGCCGACAAAGCGGCCTTGGTCTTTTCCGCGATTTGAGATAGTTCTTGTGGGATTTCGCTTGGATGGAGCATGTCGTTGACAATGCGGGCGCTTTCCTCAAGCTCGATATCGGGGACTTCTGGCTCTTTGTCTTTCTTGGCTATATTTTTTTCTTTACCGCTTTTTTTGTCCGAGGAATCGGCTTTGTCCAAGGCCTTTTCCGAAACGGCCGGAGCCGTGCTGCCGCTGATGGATTCAAGAGTGATTTCGGTTTTGGTAAACTCATCCGGTCCGGCGGCCAAGCGCTCTTCTTTTCTTTCTTTATCCAAATTGTCCGCGTCTTCTTGCTGTTTGAGGCGTTCCGCTTCGTTGAGAGAGGCGACCTTGCCTTCATCTTCTTTTTTAAAAAGCGCGATGTCTTGATACACATATCCAAATTCACGCGAGGCCTTGACGCGCTTTTCTGAGGCTTTTTTAAGTTGATCAACCAAGGGCGGAGTGATGTCTCCGACTTTCTGATAGGAGGCGGGGTCTATTTCATCGTAAGGAAGAGCGTTTTCCAGCGCCGATTCCGCGATATCCATGTAATCTTCAAGAGAAGGGAGCTTAATATCGGGAGTGACGCCCTTGTTTTGGGTGGAACCTCCGGAAACCCGGTAAAATTTCTGAATGGTCAATTTAAGCGCGCCCGGGCCGGTTTTGGGATCAATGCGCGGAACGTATTGCGACAGGTCAATTAAGGTCTGAACAGTTCCCTTGCCAAATGTTTTCTTATTGCCAACGATTAAAGCCCGCCCATAATCTTGCAGGGCGGCCGCGAAAATCTCGGAAGCGGAGGCGGAAGCGTGGCTGGTCAAGACCACCATGGGGCCGGAATAAATCATTGAGTCTGAATGTTCCAGAGAACGGATGACCCCGCGGGAATCCCGGACCTGGACTACGGGCCCGGGAGGAATAAAAAGTCCGGTTAGATTAATGGCTTCGGATAAGGCCCCGCCGCCGTTTCGGCGAAGATCCAAAATCAAGCCTTGAATTCCTTTGGCCTCTAAAGCGATGAGGAGCTTTTTGACGTCTCTGGTCGTGCTTTTATTCTCGCCTCCGGATTTCATGTCCTCGTAAAATGAAGGCAAATCAATGACGCCGATTTTGACCGGATTCCCTTGAATATCTTGTCCCGTCAGAATTTCCGCCTTGGCCTCTTGATCGGTCAGCTTGATTTCAGCTCGAATCAGGGAAATAACGACTCGACTTGAGCGGTCAATGGCGCCGGCTGGAATTACGCGCAGGCGTACGGTCGTGCCCTTCTTTCCGCGAATTTTTTCAACCACGTGATCGAGTCTCATGCCGGTGACATTGATCCAAGGGCCGTCCACCCCTTCGGAGACGGCCTCGATTTTATCTTTGGGCTTTAAGCGCTTATCTTTATCAGCCGGGCCACCGGGAACCAGAGAGACGATCTGGGCATAGCCGTCTGATTCCTTGAGAACCGCTCCGATTCCGACCAAGGACAGCTGCATGCTGATGTCGAAATTTTCCTTTTGCTCTTGAGCCATATAATCGGAGTGCGGGTCGTAGGCGTGGGTCAGAGCCGAGAGATATTCCTGGAGGACGTCTATGGCGTCAAATTCGCCGTAGCTTTTCAAAAGACGGCGATAGCGGTGGCGGATTTCCTTTCCCTGATCCTTGGGCTTGGTTTTGTTCAAAATCTCTTCGAGCATTTCGTATTTGACGCGCTTTCTCCATAACTTGTCGGATTCTTTCCAGTTTTTGGGCCACGGCAGTTTATGGCGGTCGAGCGTGATTTTTTCATTTCGCTTAAAGTTAAAAGAGGTGGAGGAAAGAGAAATGGCGTATTCTGCCCGGTTTTGAAGTCTTTTGAGAAAGACGTCAAAAATCTCGTAGGCCGGGCTCAGATCGCCCTCCTTGACTTTTTCTCCCAGAACGTCTCCGTAGCGCTTTTTAAAATCGTTTACATCGGATTGGAGGAAAAACATATGGTTGTAATCGAAGGCCTCAAGGTAATTCTGGAGAAAATTCTGAGACACGGCGGGGTCTATGGGATGGTGGTCGTATTGGTCTTCTTCCAGGAATTTTGCGACCACTTGTCCGACCAGCGGGGCTCCGGGGCCGGGAGAAAGAACGGCGAAGGCGGGCTTTAAAGCCAGCCAAAAACAGGCGCTAAGAACCCAGAGAAACTTTTTCAAAGCCATTCTCTAATCATAACAAACTCGCGGGAGCTGACGCGCTTATAAGCGACTGGATTATTGTCCCGCGGATTGTCCGGCGTCCTTGAGAACTTTTTTTCCAAAAAATACCGCCATGACCGCCCCGGCTTCTCCTGAACCCGCCGGGTGGACTGAGGAGGATTCACTTGAGTTGAGGGTGGAATTAAGCGCGGAATTGTTGAAATTGTTTCCCGTGGTTCTGCTCGCGTTCAAGCGTTTGCTGAGCAAGGCGAGTTTTGCCCGGCGAATTTTTTCCTGTTCGCGCTGATTTTGGGCAAAAAGGGCGTATTGGCGCTTAGCGCGCTTTAAAGCCTCGTCAAGACTTTTTTTCCATTGAGGATCGAACCACGAGAGCTGCGCTCTTGGCCCGGCTTTCCCAACTAAGAGATTGAGATTTTTCAGATTTTTTTCGAGAACTTGAGCCTGGCGATTAACGAGCCAGGGAGGTAAGAGATGAATTTTTTTTGCCGAGAGCTTATCATGGCTTAACCGGCCAAGTTTTTGGGCGGAGATAATTGTTTTTTCTAGCTGTTTTCCCGTGCGGTAAAAGAGAGAGTTGACTTCCTTTAATAATCGCTTTTGAGAACGGGGGTCCTTGGCGGCCTCTTGCCAGCGCCGTCGGTAGAGAGGATCTTGATGGATGAAATCTTGAACCTCTGGGGAACACGCGGAAAGGCGATTATTCGGTTTCGAGGATTCTGGCCGCGCTTTTAAATTTCCAAACAAATCCTCTTTTAAAATAGGAAATACACTGGTTACTTTTGATAAAAGAGGTTTTTTAGAAAACGAGCAAGGCGCTTCCCCGGGAGTCAAGGAAGCTTTCAAAGGCGCCGCCAAGGCTAAGAAAGCGATTGTCGCTCCAATTCCGCTGATCTTAAGTTTCATCATATTGTCCTCGATATCCAAGATGACTCTCTGTTAGAAGGATAGACCCGAAATTGATTTTTGTCAAGAACCAAAATAGTAAATCTTTTAAGACAGGGCCTAGATGAGATAGGTCTTTTGGGCCTTGACGAAAATGAGAAAAGCGTTTATCCTTTTTCCATGAGCCGAAAAAAATGGCAGGCCCTCGCTTTGGGAATGGCTGTTTTTGTAGAGATGGGCTCCGTTTTTGTTAAAGCCGCCGAAGACGAGCGCAACGCCCAATTTGCGGAAATTCAAAAAGAGTTTATCGCTTGCCAAGCCGCTCTTAAAAAAGATCCCCGATCTGGAATCCCTTTTTGTGGAAACCTCAAGGCTCCGAAAACTATTTCTGAGTTTATCTGCCAAAATGATTTTTTCTCTTGCGCGAAACCTGTAGAGAAACTGCGCCTTAAATCCGCGGTTGCCGCTTGGATATTGCGGCCGAATAATTCCTTGCTTCAAATCCGGAAAGGGAGGGGAAATCTCGCGGAATTGATCTCTGTCATTACTGATCCTTTGGGCGCCAAGAAATTGGCCCAGGCTTGCCAAGGGGGGACGGTTCAGGGTTTTAAAGCTAAGCCCTGTAAAAAATGGGATGGCGGGGATATCGCGGGCTGGGTTTCGGGTTTTATCAGCGCTTTGACCGATAACGCTCATTATTTTTACCGGGTTAATGTTGGAAAGGCGAGTAAAAGTAAAACTCTTAAATCGATTGAAAAAGGCCCTCAAAACGCCTCTCCCTTTGGGGCGGGAACTGGGCCGCGGGCAAATACGGGGGTATCGCGTTCTTTTGGGGTCGAACAGCTTTATCAAGACGGAGCAGTCACGGGCTGGGTGGTCACCAATCCCAAGACCGGAGCCGGGCGCTGGATTTCAGTCAAATATTTCACGTCCCGAGATCCTCAAACCCATCAATTGATTCAGCAGGTTGGGGTTTTCGATTATACCGAAAACCCCGCGAAAATTTACGGGCGGAGATACGCGGTGGGCCCGGGGGTCAAGGATGTCGACGCGGATAATCTCGATCTGGTTCCCAATCGCTCGCAATTTCATTTGACCATCAAAAATGGAGAAGTGACGGTTTCTGCCGCCGGGAGTTCTCAGCCCGCGATTAAAACGAATATCCAAGATTTGAAGCAATTGCGCCTGGCTCAAGTTAATAAGGAGGGTTATGACGAGAAAATTGGGAATCAAACCTATAAGGTCATAGGCCAAGGCGGCGGCAAGGGGGCGCTGCTCTTTTTTAAGGAAGACAATAAGGGCCAGGTCAGCGATTTTGACCCCGTGGCGATGGCTGAAGTCAATCAAATGACGGACTCCGGAGTTCGAGATTTGCCAGCGATTCCCTATAACACCTATCTGGGATTTTTTAATACCGGGGCCGGCGGCGCGGCCCAGTTTTGGTATATGAAGCGCGTCAACAATGGAGACATGTCTTACTTCAAGCCCGTACCTTGCCAGGAAAAGGATGCCGAAAATGTCGGCGAGAAATGCGATTGGCCGCCAGCGCCGAAAAAACCTAAAAGTAATGGCGGTCAATCATCCAATCAGGGTCAAGGGGGCGACAATTCCGGAACCGTCGTGGCCGCGGGGGATTGCAGCGCCGTTTCCCAGGATCCTAACGCGGTCACCGTGGGTTCCGTGTCGTTTATTCCCCGGAAAGGTTCTCCTGCTATGGACCTTTGCGCCGCCGGAACTCAGATGGCGGTCTCAGGATTAATTAAAAATGTCGCTTTGTCCGGTGACGGCCTCACTTTAACTGTCGCGTCTCCCAGCGGCGGCGAAGATACAACAAGAGATTACGCTTCTATTTATAAGAACCCTCAATTTCCGGCTTCTCTTCAAGTCAAATGCAAAAATAATCCTGGACCCAATCTGCCCCCATGCGAGCCTGTGCTTTATGGTATTCCTGTCGATAAGGAGACCAAATATATAATCCCAATGGATTCCCTAAAGAAAAAAAGTTCCGGGAAAAACCTTCCCTCAGTGGGTAGTCTTTCGCTACTGAGAGAAGAATTTGATCTAAGGATTCGCAATAATAAAGTTGATTCTTACGGGATGACTTTTAAAGCTAAGAGCCAAAACGCGGCAACGGCGTTTTTGAAGACATACACTCAAAAGTCGGGAGCCATTCCTCACAAAGATCAAATCCAGAAATTTTTGGCAAGCCCTCAATGCGCGCAGGGAAATAATCAGGGGGCCTATATCACGATACGCAGTTTGCTGGCCTCGGAGTTAAAAAAAGCCGCCGCGACAGAACCGGTGGTCAGTTGTGGAAGCGCTCATCTGACGGCGGGGGATCTCCTGAAGTGAAGCGCTCTCGTGCCTTGAAATTTTTGGCTTAGGCCTGTAAGGCCTAGGGCCCAGGGCCTGACTAGGCCTTTAGGCCCTGATTTTGGTTTTTGGTTGGGGCTATCCTATCGACGATGGAAAAGAAAATCATTTGCGTGGGCTTGTCAGGCATTTTAGCTTTTTCTCCCCTTTTGGGAGAGGTGTCTCCGGCTTTGGCCCAGGAAGCGACTTCCCATAGCGCCGATGCCGGGGTGAGCCTCAGCTCTGTTTTTACGGAATTACAAGATCAGTCCATTGTGGCCGGCATGTCGATGGAGATGCGTCGTCATGCGATGGATTTTCTCGAACGCTACGGAAAATCGGTGGGCTGCGATCCTGAGTCCCATGATCCGGCTTGCGCTCAGGTGTCTTTGCCGCCATCGGTCGTTAAGACCTTGGTTCAGTCCGCCGTCAGCATTCGCCCCAAGAATGGAACTCCGCAACAGACCCAGGACGTGGGAATTCAAATGGCTCATTTATTTGACGGCATGACTAATGCCGCCAAAACGGCCTACGACAAAGACGTCAATACCGAGCAAATTTCATCCGAAGGAAATACTCGCACTTTTCGCATTGAGCAGTCGGCCTTGGGGCAAACCCTGGGATACCAGAAGGTGACGGATTTGGGATACCACAGCTTTCTGGTGACGATGGAAAAAGACGATCCCCAAAATCCCGGGCAGCGTTATGTGGACACGGTTTTTGTGGACATCAAAAAAGGCGCGGCGCATGACAAAAAACTTCTCTATAGCCGCAGTTTCCAGCGGATGCTGGAAAACATGAAAAAACTCTATTACGATCAATGCTCCCTCGTTCGGCTTATCAATAACGGCTCAAGTTCGCCGCGAATATCCAATAGCGATTGCCCGAACCCGCAAGGAGTCAAAAGAGAAGGCTTAAGCCAAGCCGATATTCAAAAACTCTATGAGAAGTATCAAAAAAACAGGGCTTCTTTCGCGGCGGCGTTTTTTAATGACGCCCAAGGGCGCAAGATCAGTTTTCTTGAATATCTCGCGAACTTAAAAATAATTTCCGGAAATGGGTCTCTTAAAAACCAAGACATCCTCAAAAACCTGGATTGGAGAACCTTGGACGCGGCGCGTAGAGCCGTGATGCAGTTTGAGATCGACAAAAAAAACCGGCAAACCCAGAAGGCTCTTTTAGGGCTTTTAGTTCAAGAAATCAGCCAATTGTCCGAAACCCAATTGTCGAGCGAGCAATCCGGAGCTTTGGGACTAGCCTCCCATTCCCCCGAAGAGCTCCAAAAAACATTGACGGAGTTTAACGAGGGAAAACTCGCTCAGCACCGGGTTAAGGCATCGGTCAATGAGCGTTCGGGAAAAGTCGTTCCGCCCGCTTTTTTGGCCGCTTCTTCCAATGCGATGATGGCGATGGCTTACGCTGCTCAAAGCCGCCGGCGCGCCCAAAGCCCGGGACTATCAAGGCAAGAGATGGATGAGGCTTTGTCTTTAAGCGATCATTGGCTTCAAATCGCTCAAAACAATATCCGCATTCTCCAAATTGAAAACTTGTCCCAACAGGTCGGCCAACTTAAAGAAGGCGAATTTCAGACCTATTTGGGACTGACGGGAGCTGCGGCCAAGCAAGAGGCTGACAGGCTCATTAAGGTCGCCCGCCAATATGAAGAGGAAATGAAAAATCTTTCCGGAAAGGAAGAAAAAGCCGCCCTTCAAAAAGACGCTTCGAATCTCTATTTCAACTTGGCCAACGCCTCGTTGGCTGAGCTCTATGGAAGGAAATTGCGGGAAAAACTAACAAAGTCGCGGGCTGAGGTTGAGGACTTAAGAGCCCTTTATCTCGCGCGGGAGTTCGCCAAGGTTTCTGGTCGCTATCAGGCCGGTAATTCTCTCGAAGAAATAAGGGGTAAGACTTATCAACAATTTGTCGCCCAACTTCCCCCGGAGGTCAAAAAAGCTTCCGATGATTTGCTTGAGTTTGCCTCTCGACTTAAAGACGCCGAAGAGTTGCCGCAAGACGGCGCGATCAGAGCCCAAGCGGCGGCCTTGTTGCGAGACCGCTTCCCCCGGCTTCTCTCGGAGATTGGCCTTAAGAAAGTCTCAGACGTTAAGGAAATAAAAACCCAGTCGCTAAAATTAGCCGTCTTTAATAGCCAGATTTTGGCCGGACTCCAAAATTTTACGAGCCGCGCGCAGGCCTTTACCGAGCTTAATGAGCTCGACGAAATCCTCCGGGAAAACGCGAGCTCTAAATCTTCGTTGGCTCACCCTAAGACCTTCCGGCAAAAACTTCAGCATTTGTCGACCTTGAGATTTCTCAACTCCAAGATGAACAAAGCCGAGATGAGGCAAAGAGATCCCGCCACTGGAATTATTCTCGACCACAATTGGCTGACCAAGGAGGCCTATCAAAAATTGATGGCGAATGCCCCGCTTAGAGATAAAATTTTGTCTCTAATTAACCATGGAAATTATACCGCGGCCTTTGAACAAATAGGTCAACTCGACCCCGAGATGGCGAAGTCGGTGCTTAAAAATTACACCGCCGATCAATTGCGCAAAGATCCCTATGCGGATTTAGGCTTCGAGAGTTTCATGACGGAAAGCCCCGAGGATAAACTCGGCGCGGTTTCCCAAGGCGTGATCGGAGACCTTTTCTCCCATCTGAAAACCTTGATATTGGGCTATCAACTGGCCTCAGCGGTCGTCGATTCCGCCGCTTTTAGCGCTTATTCGAGCGTGATTGGCGGCATCGCTATCGGCGCCGAGAGATTGACCCAGATCGTCATTGCATCCGGCGAAGCCTTGCGCGCTTCCGAGGCGGCTAAAGACGTTTCTCTGGCCGCGCGCTTGTCCGGGGCCTTGGATTCTCTCGGAAGAGTCGGGGTTTGGACAAGAAAAGGTTTAGGGACAACGGTAGAATTTTTGGGGAGAACGGCCCACGGCTTGGCGACCGGAACGAAAAACGCGTTGGGACTAGAAGAAATTGGCGCCAAGGGAAAGGCCTTATCCTTGCCTCAGACCTTGTTTCAGATTGGCCGAAAAAGCGTCGTCAATTCTCTTAAACTTCAAGGGCAAAATGCGCTGGTGATGGGGGGGGCTTCCGGCGTCATGAGCGCGGCCTCATATGCGTGGAACCCCAAAACCTCGCAATACGAAAGCGCGAGGGAGGCTTTTAAAGAAGGCGCGGCTTACGGCGCGGCTTTTGGCGCTCGCGCGACGCCGCTTATGATGGCCAGCCCCATTCAAGCCCCGGCTTTCGGGGTTTTCGGTAATGGAATTAGCTCTTTTGTTAAAAGCGTCGCGGAAACTCCCGGGCCTGTGAGTTGGATTGTTCAATCCACGGCCAAACTCATTCCGCGCTATTCAGAATCGGCGGTGGCCGAAGCGGGGCCGCTGGGCGCGCTTCAGATGAGCGCGGTCGATGCCGCTCCCAGCATTCTTAAGCCTTTGTACCGCGTTGGAATTTGGACCAGCGGGATGGCGGACGGCATGGCTAAGTATTTTTTGACTGGCCTGGCCTCTCAATCCTTGGTTGAGCATGCGGACTATTATTACCATCAAAAAGCGGGAGATTATAAAGACAACCCTGTCACCGGGAGAACCGCTCGGGATCAAAATATCGCCAATTCTTTTCAGGCCGGCCAGGCCGCCAATCAAATTTCGTGGCTCTTCTTGCCGACTAGCGCGATGGGCAAAAGCCAACAGATAGAGGAAAATCAAGAAGAGCAGGCGGGTTTCGCGAATTTAATGGCCCAGGGCAAGGGAAACGAAATTGAGGCTTTGCCCGATGATTACACGTTGACCTATGAAAAATCGCCGTGGGATCCCGTGGGATTTCTTTCGCCCAAGGCGTGGAAACAGCGTGCTCAATGGGCGTGGGATTCTTGGGTTAAAAAACGCCCGGCGACCGGAGTCTTTAAAGTGAGCTCTCAGTGGCGGGAAGAGGCGGCTAAGAGGCGGCTCAAAAATTTTTCCGACGCGGAGTTGACTCTTTTGCTCAATGCCGATAAAAAAGACAACAACCGTTTTTTAAAGTTCGAGCGAAGTCCCAATGGCGAGCTGAGCTTGCGGAAAATCGATGAAAAGGCGGTCCTTGGGAATGCGGTCTCCTCTGAAAGCGGCAAGGCCGGCCCTCGAACCTTGTCCCAAGAAGAAATTGAGATCCTCGCCCAAAAACAAAACTCGGATCTGCGTCTGTCTGATTCCATCGTGGATGTGGCTAGAAAAATTTTAAGCCAGCGCTTGGCCAGGGATTCTTCTCTTCGCGCTCAGATATTGGAGGCGAAAGATTCTCTGGCCTTGAAATCAAAATCCGGCTCTTTTGAGATCCTCTCGGAGCCGGAGCTTAAGAAAATAAAGCAGATGGCCGCTATCGCCCAAGTCAATTCTTCCGCTTCTCTTAAGTTCGTGCGCAAGAATTTTTGGAATTCAGCCCTTCATCTTGGACGAGATCTCTATACTCCGCAAGACCTTTTAATCGCCGATATCGCCGAGACGGCTAGAAAAGAAAATGGCCAAAGCCTCAGGAATTTGTGGCAAGAGTCTGGCCGGGAAAAGACCTCGGAGGTTTTGGCAAAACTCAAGGCCGCGGGAGAAGAGTCTCAAGCCGCGATGATTGAACGGGAACTCAAAAGAAATGATATTTCTTCTGACGGTTCCTTGGCGGATGCCATTGATTCGATGAATGAGAAAATCGCGTCTCTTGATTCAAGTCATAAGACCCGCGCTCAAGCCTTGGAATCCGCCAAGGATCGGCTTCTTCAGACCATCAGCGATCCCAAGGCCGACTCTTTAATTGACGCTATCCATCGCGCGATGGATGAAAAAATCGCTTCTCTTTCCGCTTCCGGTCATGTCGATACCGCCGAAGCCGTTGGAGAATTGCGCAAGACCTTAGAATCCGACGCCTACACGCAGCTGGCCGATGAGCAGTTGGCGGAAAATTTCAAGGCCTATCAAAAGGGCAAGATTTCGCGCTCGGAGATGGACTTGTCGGCTAACCTGGTTAAATCCGTTTGGGAGAGAGGCGTTTTTGGGCGGCATTTTGGTGAATGGAAAACCCTTCCGGATGGAACCCGCGAGCTTGAAATTCCCGCAAACCGGCAATTGCGGGACGCTCGCGGACATCCGATTACGAGTTTTAGAGAGCTTCAGGCGCGCCAGATCTTAGCCACGCTTAAGGCCCTTTCAAACGGGGAAAACCGCGTCTTTAACCTGCTTAAAACCTCGGGCGGGAAAACCTTGCTTAGTTTCGTGATGCTGGACTTCTTGGATCATTATGCCCGCTCTCATGGAAAACTGGGAGCCATGTATTTGACCACCAATCCCGATTTGGCGTCTCAGACCATGGATCAATATTTGGCCATTTTCGGGGGCCGCAAGCCGCGCTTTAAAATTAAAACTTATTCCGATTTTTGGGCGGAACTCGCCCAGGCCGATAAATTCGGCGGCTCAAATCCTCTGGAACTCTACGATATGGTCTTGGATGAATACGACATGATGGCGATGACGACCGCTTTATCCTTGGGCTCCTTTAACGGCATCGTGGGGCGTTATCCGGAATTGGATCCGGTCCAAACTTCTCTTCGCCAGGGAGCGGAAAAGTTACAAGATCTTTTCAGAAAATACGGTTCCAATGGGAAGGAACTTGATCCCGCTTCTTTTAAAGAAATGATGAAGGATAACCCCGAATTTAAGGAGGATTTTGACGACTTGGTCGCCGCTCAAACGCGGGATTTCCGAAAGGCCGTTGACTACGCGAATTCAAAGGCCTATCGCGCGCAGCTTTCTAATCCCAATTCGCCGCTCTACCGCGATCTGGGAATCAAGAGCCTCGCTGAATTTAAAACCCGGTATAAAATGGACCCGGAGCAGGTTTATTTCGATATGCTCAAAAGCCATCAGCATGCCTTCGGCGGCGGGCTTTTTGACGCGGTGGCTAAAAAAGCGGGTTTAGGCTGGGGCGGAGTCATCGGAAGACAATACGGAAATCCTCAACATTGGATCGAAAAAATTTACAGCGGGGGATATCAGGCTCTGTCCAAGAAAAACTTGCAGGACCTTTTCGCGACCGATGTCGATAGAAATAAGCAAGAGGTCATCCAATATTTTAACGGCGTTCCTTTGGATAATCTCGATACCGAATACCGCTCCTATCTGGAAGCCCTCTACGGAAAACCGCTGACCTTGGATTTTGACTCCTTGGCTGTCGTTGATTTCGCCAAATTTAACAACAAGGCGAAAGCCGCCGGGACCGTGATGCTGGGCCTTTCCGGAACCTTGGCTCATTCGACCGTTCCGTTCATGAAAGACAAAATGGGCTTTAAAGTCATTGGAGATGAAAGCGCGGGATATCAGGTCGATTACCAGATTTTAAAGCCGAGCGAGAAAGGCGAGTCGTCTAACAGCGCCGCGCAAGAATTTATTCTTAAAGACATGCTTGAGAAAAAACCGAGCCTATCCATCATTTATGCGGATACCAAATCTGAATACGAACAGTTCTTGAAATCCTTGCGGATGAATGAAATTCCCAATGATGAAATTGCAGTCGGAATTACGCCAGATACCAATTTCCAAAAAGAACAGCGCCGTCAGACGGGCATCGACGAGTATAAGAACTTGTCCGCTCTTGAGTCTGGGAAAGCGAAGGTTTTGATTTTGGTGGGGCAAGCGGGCTTTAGAGGTCTTGACCTTCCCTTTGGAGACGCCTACAAAAACGGGAAATTTAGAATGTATGTCAGCAATCCCGAGAATCTGGCGACGGTCAACTTTAAGCAGCTGATGGGGCGCATCGACAGCGGGCGCATTCCCAAGGGAGTCAAGGTCAATGTCACCGGGGTCGTTGACGGAAAAATCCTGGAAGATTCGCCGTCTTACCTAAGAGTGGCTTGGGACCAATTAAGGCAGATTTCAGAAAACCCGGGACAAGAGGAAGATAAAATTTGGAATCAAATTACCGATCTGGTCAGGGAAAACGCGCAAGACCCCCATGCGCCGGTGACTTATAAAAACGTAAAGCGCCTGACTTTAAACCCCAAAGCCTTGGAGAATCCCGATATCGTCGAGGTCCGCGACTTGTTGAACCGCTACCGGACCTTGAAAAAACTGTCTCATTTGGTTTCGCCGGAAAAAGCGAAAGAACTTTTGGACCCTAAAAACGCCGCGCAGGCCCAGGCCTTCGTCAAAAACCCCAAGGTCGCCAATACCTTGATTGGAGATTTGATGACGAGAATGCAGGACGCTTCCGAGCTTAAGGCCATCGAAGCCTCGGGCATCAACCGCCCTCCCAAGGCCAAGAAATCTTCCCCGGCTCAGCCGTGATAAGTAAATTGTAAAATAACCTCATGTGTAAAGTTGAACCCGCGAAGTATTCGCAGACCTTAAATCTGCCAAAAACCAATTTCCCGATGCGCGGGGATTTGCCGCTCAAAGAGCCCGCTTGGCTAAAATTTTGGGCGGAGAATCATGTTTACGAGAAAATCCAAGAACGCCGGGGAGATTCTTTTGTTTTGCATGACGGGCCGCCTTACGCCAACGGTTCGATTCATATTGGCCACGCGCTCAATAAAATTTTAAAAGACATCGTCGTTAAATCCCGCGCGCTGACGGGCAGAAAAACGCCCTACGTCCCGGGCTGGGATTGTCACGGGCTTCCCATTGAAGCGGCGCTTTTAAAAGAGAAAAAAATGTCCCAGCGCGGCATTCAAGACGTTCCGGCTTTCAGAAAAGACGCGGCGGCTTTCGCCGAGAGATTCATTCAAACCCAAAGGGAAGATTTTAAGCGCCTGGGCGTTTTGGCGGATTGGGACCACCCTTACCGCACGATGACCCAAGAATACGAAGCCGAGGTTTTGTCGGTTTTTCGCCGCCTTTTGCAAAAAGGTTTGATTTACCGGGGGCTTAAGCCCGTTTATTGGTGCATTTCATGCGAGACCGCTCTCGCCGAAGCCGAGATCGAATATAAAGATAAGACATCGCCCTCGGTTTACGTGGCGTTTGACGTGGATCCTAAAACTAAAATTGAAGGACATGAATACCGCGTTCTTATTTGGACCACGACGCCGTGGACTTTGCCAGCCAATCGGGCCGTGGCCTACAATCCCGCTCTCGACTATATCCTGGTTAAAGTGGAATCATCGCCAAAATCTTTTCTTATTGCCAAGGAGCGCTATGCGGCTTTAAAACAAAAACTCAAGTGGGAGAATTCGCAGATTTTATGGGAAGGGAAACTGAAAGATGGGCCGGAAGTATTTTGGGGGAATCAGCCACCTCCAATGAAGCCACAGACTTTCTATCAAAGGCCATGGGAAAAGACTTACGAAGGTAAATTATACCCCGCAACTTACGTGACAGCGGAAGATGGGACCGGATTGGTTCACACTGCTCCTGGGCACGGAGCGGATGACTTTGAGACCGGTCAAAAATACGGACTTGAAACCCTGTGTCCCGTGGACGCTTCCGGCCGTTTTACCGATGAGGCGCCGGAATTTTTGCGCGGTCTTAAAGTGTTTCCTGAAGGCAACGAAGCCGTCATCAAAGATCTTAAAGATCGCGGCATGCTTTTGGCGGAAGATAAAATCACGCACAGTTATCCCCATTGCTGGAGATGCAAAAACCCCGTGATTTTCCGCGCCACCAATCAGTGGTTTCTTTCTTTGGATAAAGCGCATTCCTTGAGAAGCGATCTTTTAAAGGCGATTGATCAAGTCAATTGGGTTCCCGCCGCAGGAAAAAGCCGCATCGCCAGCATGGTCGAAAATCGCCCGGACTGGTGCTTGTCGCGACAGAGGCTTTGGGGAACGCCGATCCCCATTCTCTATTGCGCGGGTTGTAAAAAGCCTCTTCAGGATGAGGCGGTCTTGGCGGCGATTGAAAATCGAGTGCGACAATCCGGCGATGATTTTTGGTTTGAGAATTGGAACTCGCCCGTCAATGGCGAAGCCTGGCCGTTTTTGCCCCCAGCCTTACAATGCTCCTGCGGCTCTAAAAATTTTATTCGCGAAAAAGATATTTTGGATGTCTGGATGGATTCCGGCGTTTCCTGGGCCTCGGTTCTGAAAGAAGGGGAGTTTCCTGCCGATTTGTATCTTGAAGGCTCTGACCAACACAGAGGTTGGTTTCAGAGCTCGCTTGTCTTGTCTGTCGGAGTTAACGCCAAAGCCCCTTATCAATCGGTTTTAACCCACGGCTTTGTGCTCGATGAAAAAGGCCGGGCGATGCATAAATCCGCCGGAAACGTGGTCAGCCCGCAAGAAGTGATCAAGAAATACGGCGCCGATATTTTGCGGCTCTGGGTCGCCTTGTCCGATTATGCCGACGATGTCCGGATTTCAGATAAAATCTTAGAAGGTCCCGTTGAGTCTTACCGAAAAATTCGGAACACTCTGCGCTACCTTTTGGGAAATACCTTTGATTTTAATCCGAAAGACGACGCGATTGCGCTTCAACAATTGCCGCCGCTTGAAAAATATATTTTGAATCGCTTGGGAATTTTACGCGAAGAGGTCCTCTCTCATTATGAGGCCTTTGAGTTTCGCGCCGCTGCGAGAAAAATTGTCGATTTTTGCGCCTTTGATCTCTCCGCGTTCTATTGCGATATCGTGAAAGATCGGCTTTATACCTATGCCGCTTCTCATCCGCAGCGCCTAGAGGCCCAAACCGTTTTGGCGGAATGCTTGAACGTTCTTTTGCCTTTGACCGCCCCGATTCTTCCTTTTACCATGGAAGAGGCCTGGCAGGAAGGCCCCAAGCGCTGGGGCGGGATAGACAGCGTTCTTTTGGCGACTCTCTCACAAGAGCCAGCGTCTTTGAAAATTCGTGAAGGCAAGGACGGCTCTTTTATTGAAGAGGCGCGGGAAATCAGGGAAGTGGTGCAGAAAAAGCTCGAAGAAGCGCGGACCGCAAAATTAATCGGTAGTTCTCTTGAGGCGAAAGTGGTTCTCAAGGGGAAATTTCCCGCGAGTATGGGCGATTCTGTCAAAGATTTTAACTGGGCTGAGTTTTTCATTGTTAGTCAAGTCGAACTTGCACATTCTTCAGTGGAAGTCTCCATTCAAATTCTCCATGCCGATGGCGAGAAATGCCCACGCTGTTGGCGCTATACGACCGACATCGGGTCAAAGCATCCCGAACTCTGCTCCCGCTGCGCTCCTTGCTCGCAAAGCGAGAGCGTGCCGGAGCATCTTTGAAAAAAGTTTATGCTCCAGACTGCGCTCAATCCCTTGGCTGAAAAAGGCTGGCGGGCGAGAGTCGCTATTAAGTCTTCTTGTCTGGCGGTTCTTTTTGTTTTAGATCGAATCACGAAAATCTGGGCCATGCGCGATTTAAAGGCGATCGGATTTATTCCGGTTCTTCCATTTTTTTCTTTGACCTATGTCGAAAATACCGGCATGGCTTTTGGCCTCGGCCACCACAAGAATTTTTTCTTTCTCATCGTCACCTCCATTCTCTTGCCGGTTCTTTTGTTTCTCCAGTGGAATTGGCGAAACAAAAATCTCTGGGTTCAGGCGGGGCTTTTGTTGGTCACGGCCGGAGCCTTGGGAAACCTCTATGACCGAGTGGCCTACGGCTATGTGGTCGATTTCCTTTATATTCATTACTGGCCGGTTTTTAATGTCGCCGATTCCTGCATTACGGTCGGGGCGGGATGTCTGGCCTGGGGATTTCAGCGGGAAGAAAAATCCGGGAACTTTTTGGGCGCTCAACCGTATAATTAATGTAGAATAGACTGAGTATCACGTCGGAAAGGGGGAGAAATTATGCAAACGACAAACGAAAAAACGAAATCCTTGGAGTTGGCGCTGTCCCAGATCGAAAAATCTTACGGCAAAGAATCTATCATGAGAATGGGCGAGCGCGCGGCCAAAATTAGAGTTGAAGTGATTCCGACGGGAATTCTCCCCTTGGATCTGGCCTTGGGAGTGGGCGGCTTTCCGCGCGGGCGCATTATCGAGATTTACGGACCGGAGTCTTCCGGAAAGACGACCTTGGCTCTTGAGGCCGTGGCCCAGGCCCAGAAATTGGGCGGAACGGCGGCCTATATCGACGCCGAACATGCCATGGACCCCGCCTATTCCCGGCAATTGGGGGTCGATGTCGACAGCCTTCTTATTTCTCAGCCCGATTCCGGCGAAGAGGCTCTTGAGATTACCGAGAAATTGACGCGCTCAAGCGCGGTGGACGTTATCGTGGTTGATTCGGTTGCGGCCTTGGTTCCCAAGGCTGAAATTGACGGCGAGATGGGAGACAGTCACGTGGGGCTTCAGGCAAGGCTGATGAGCCAAGCCCTTCGGAAACTCACCGCCGCCGTTTCTCAAAGCCGGACTTGCCTTATCTTTATCAATCAAATTCGCAATAAAATCGGCGTTCCTTCTTATATGAACCCGGAGACGACCACCGGCGGCCTGGCCCTTAAATTCTATGCCAGCATGCGCCTTGAAATCCGCAAGGCGGAGACCATCAAAGACGGAGATGTCATCATTGGCGCGCGCACCAGGGTTAAGGTCGTGAAAAATAAGGTCGCTCCTCCCTACCGCGTGGCGGAATTCGACATGATTCACGGACATGGGGTCTCCAAAGAAGGCGGGCTTTTAGATATGGCCGTTGAAGCCCAGATTATCGAAAAATCAGGGTCTTGGTTTTTATATGGAAATGAGCGACTGGGGCAAGGGCGCGAAAACGCGAAAGCGACGCTTAAAGACAATCCCGAGTTGGCTTCAAAAATTGAAAAAGCCCTTAAGGCCAAATTCTTGGTGGGAACCCTTCCGGCTGAGAACGCCGCTTTGCCCGCCAAGGAGGATAAGGCCGCAAAGCCCAATCCTGTCTCCGGGAAAGCCGCCGTTGTCAGCGGGCGATAATTTCCCTGCGGTTTTACTGAAATAAAACCGTGTCTGAAGAGGAGAGGCAAGAAAAAGCGCCTGTCGGTTTTCTGCCGGGCCTAGATGAGTATGCCCGCTATGTCCGGCTTGAGCGCGGTTTGTCTCCCAACACGGTTGAGGCTTATCTCTCGGACTTGAGGCAATTTGGCCGCTATTTAAAAGAGGCCGGGCTTTCAATCGAGACAATCGAAACGAGAGATCTCGAAAACTATTTTTGGAAGCTTAAAACCGAAAAAAATCTCGCCGCCGCTTCCCTGTTTAGAAAGATGGAGGCGATTAAGTCTTTTTATGTTTTTCTGGTCTCCGAAAAGAAAATAGAGAAAAGTCCGGCGGCTTCCTTTCGTTCGCCGCGGATGCCGCAACGCCTGCCCAAAACCTTGGCCCTTTCCGAAATTGAGACCTTGATGCGGGCGGAAGACTTCAACTCGTTTGAGAAACTTCGCTTGAGAACCATGCTGGAATTAATTTATGCAACCGGCATGCGGGCCTCCGAAATTTTGGCTTTAAAATCAGATGCCATTAATTTTCAAGACGGTTGGGTGCGAGTTTTGGGGAAGGGTTCAAAAGAAAGACTTATTCCTATTCATTCAACGGCGATTGCGTGGTTAAACAGATACGCCAAGGCACGAGAATCTCGCTTTCCCGGGGAGGACTCTTCCGAATTTTTCCTCAGCCGAAGAGGCAAGAAACTGAGCCGGGTCCAGTTTTGGCGGGAGATTCGAGATCTTGGCAAAAAAGCCGGAATCGCACATCTTCATCCACATCTCTTTCGCCATTCTTTCGCGACCCATCTGCTTCAAAACGGGGCCGATCTAAGATCGGTTCAAGAGCTTTTGGGACATGCGAGTTTGTCGACGACCGAAATCTACACCTCGGTTGACCGCTCGGGGCTTAAAAAAGCCCATCAGCGCTTTCACCCAAGACCCTGATGAGAAAATTAATTTTAACGGCCGCTATTTTTTTATTTCCCCTTTGGGCTCATGGCGCCGCGAGCAAAGACCAAGTTAAGCTCGTGGAATATTTTTTAAAGACCCCGACTAAAAATCTCAATCCGGATTTGGTCCCCGCTTTTTTATCCGTGGGTTCTCAAAATCTGCCAAAAAAATTGCGTGAGAAATATACCGCCAAGGTCATGGAACTCTACAGCCTTAGAAAGACCGCGGAAGGGAAAAAAGAGGGTTTTATCAGAACCCCGGATGACTCTTCCCCTCAATGCCGCGAATTTCGCGTTAAAAAAGGCCTCAGAATGTATAGCTCGGTTTTTCCCAAGGACTTGGTCAAAGGAAAAAGCGTTCCGGAAATAATGCGCATGCTTCGTTTGGGGCATTTCGCGCGCCTCTCCGGCCAATATATGCCTTGTCTTCAAAAGAAAACTCAATGCACGGAACAAGACATGGTTTGCGGTTTTACGCTCAATATTTTGTCCGCCAAAAAAGGCAAGGGCCGCCGCAATTATTACTTTATTTATGAGAACGACCCCCTTGGAGTTGCCTATTCTCTCTGTGAACATCCCGGTATTGGGAAAAACACTCATTTCTTTGGCGAGAAGCCGTCGGTTCTCTGTTCGCATTAAACGGTTAAATTTATAATCTTTTGCGCTAATACAGAGATTTCTAGATATAGCGTCGAATGGTCGAGCGCGGCGCCAACGGGCATAAAGAGATTGTCCGACTTCTCATAGCCGCTCAAAAAAGTAAAAAATCGGTAAAAAATGGCCCAAGGCCTTGACGGAGTTGAGAATCGGGGTTATAAACATGTCAGGGGGGGATTTATGAACAAGAGAAACGCGGTTGTCCTTATCGGCCTCTCAATGTTCGTTATTTTTTCAGATTTAAGAAATTCCCTTGCGGCTGGGCAGAATGATTTATTGCAAAAGTGCATCCAGACGCCGGAACATTTTTTCAAGGGCGCTGACGGACATTATTACGCATGTGATCGCTTTCAATCAAGCGATCTGCCGTTAGCGATAGATACCGCTGACGGTCGAGCTCGGGCCGTTATCGCTGACAAAATATCTCTCCAAGGGGCTGAACTCCATGGAGTCATGATTGTCGACCATTGGAGGCAAGGAGACGTTGTGTGGGCGCTGGCAAGGACCAGCCGTGGCGGAGTCCCCGGCGCCGCGGAAACTGAACAGCTTGTTCAAAAAGCGGTGAAAAAAGAGGAAAATTCCTCGCCTGCCGCGTTTTCGCAAAGTAATCAGACCAGTAAAAATATCGGAATAGCTCAGGATAATTCTTCCGCCGCTGATTCTTGGGGAGTTTTAGCCAAGACCTTTGACAAAAGCGCGGAAACAAAACAAAAAAAGCTTGAGAATTGGGAAGCTAGCATCTCAGGTCAACAAATGGCGGCAACTAACCCTGAGGCGTTCAACCAATATGTCGAGAATCAGGAAAATCAAATTTCAGAAGACGAGCGTTTCTCCCGCAAGTATCGCAAAATGGCCGATGCGGATTTGCTCGCCGCCAATAAAGATAAGCCAAAAGACCGGCAATTAAGCGTGAATGGCTGCATGAATAACGGAGCAGGGGATGTGAGTGAAACTTGCCGCGTTCTTCTTCAGAACATTAATTATTCCAGAGAAACAGCCAAAACTCCTCAAGCGCAATTAAAGCCGATAGTGGCTTCCGCGGTCTCCCCCGCTGCCTCTCCCAATCTCAATTTTGGCCTTCCTGGAGAAAAACCTATTTTTCTAGACCCAAAGACCATAAGCGAGGCGGGGCGATATATTGATCGGGAATCCTCAAAGTTAAACCAAAGCGTGCGTCGGAATAACGCCGAGGCAAAGCGAATCGCTCTCAAAAAGAAAAAATTAAAGGCCGCGAAAAAGCCTCAAAAGACTCAACCGGTCAAATCAGATGATTTGATCTGTTTCAGATATGAGTCTCAATTAGCCCAAGAGTCCCTTCCGTTTATTGGCGGCCTTCAAAAGCTTTTCGACCGGGATTGCCGCGGAACAACGATCGACGATTCTAAGACCAATCAAAATGAGGTTCCAGTTAAAAAGCAAAAAGAGATCGTTTCCGCTTATAAAAGCTGTGTCCGGGATGCTGAGAGAGAATTGTCCAACGGTGCGGCCAACTCGTCTCTTCAGAAGCGCAATCAAGACCTCTCTTCGGGAAAGGCCAGTTTGTCGGGCTCTGCCGCCAGTGTCCATGCCTGCGTCAAGGCAAAACTCCGCTAGAAGGGTTTGGGCTTGAAAGCGAATGGCCAGTCTGTTTTGTTGAGCAAATATCAACTGGTGGTTCCCCGGGAGATTTTCGACGGACGGCCCTTTGGCCGCGCGCTATCAAGCGCACTTAAAAGACCTGCCTCAAAATCACTCCCAGCGACGCGGATTTTAAGCGTCTGCCAGGCGTGGTTTATCTGCCTAAAAAATAAGGTTTTACCTCAAATGCTTCGCGAAGGCCCTAGCGACGTATTGGGGTATCCAAAAGAGATGAATCATCGCGCTGTAGTGGCCGAAAGGAACCCACATCTGGCGGCTGTCAGGAAAAGCTTCTTTTAGTTTGAGCGCGTTTTTTCGCGGGATGATTCGGTCCCAACTTGCGTTGATTAAAAGAGCGGGCTTGTTTTTGTTTTCTTGTTTGTAGTTTAAAACGTCCATCCCCGCCCAGGCCTTTTGAAGCTCATTTTCGCTCATTCCCATTTTTTTGACAAAAGGCGCGGTCATGGCGCTGTGAAAAAGAAGATCGGGCAAATCCGCTCCGCCAAGAAGAAAAACCCCGTAGCGCGGAATTGAGCTGATGGAATAGGCGGCGCTTCCAACCAAGGAGCCGAGGCTGATGCCGAAAATGCCGATTCGGGCGGGATCTACTTCAGGGCGATTTTGAAGCCAGCTAAGGGCCTGGCAGGAATCGGAGACGGCTTGACGAAAATTTTGCGCGAGGATATCGGGATTGCGCGCCAAAAAAACTTCTCCGCTGTAGACCGACGGAGACGGCCGGCGATGGAATTGATACGGCGTCTCAAGAAGAAGGGTTGCGAACCCCTTTTGGTTAAAGCGCCGGATAAATTGTCTTTCAATCCAGGTATTGGGCGCGGCCATGACCGGCAAGACCAGGATCGCGGGAAAGGGCCCGGTTCCCTTGGGGAGACTGTAATGAGCCCAGACGGTGTTATTGGCCTTAAACAGGCTATGCACACGGGAGGGAAATGTTAGCGTTTGAACGTGAGAGTCTTGCACCGTCGGCTTTGAAAGTTGAAAATGCGCGGGCTTGGGCGGGCAGGAGAGGCCCAAACTCCAGGCGCGAGCGGCGAAGAGAAAAAGAATCGTTTGAAACACAATCATTTTATAATAGAATAAACCGCGATGCCAGAAAAAATGAGAAAAAATCGAGCCGCGATTAAAATTTTAGGTTTCGTCATTTTAGCGGGCGCGGCCTCCTTGGCCCTTTTTTCATGCTCATTTGTGACCGATTTGACCCATGAGTTTAGCTTTAGTTTTAGCAAGCCCTTGACTCCCAATCAATTCGCCCTTCAGCAAGGGATAGAAAATTTTTATTATGAGGAAGTCGACAGCGCTTTTTTCTCCGGAAATGCCGAGGCTTTTTCCTATCTTTATTTGCCCAGTATCTCAAAGCCGATGGACTGGAATCATATCCGCGCTTGGGCTCAAAAATTTTTTAAAGAGCATCCCAGCTCCCATTTCGTGGTCAAGAATATTTTTATCGACCAGATGTCCTATGTCCGTGCCGTCGTTCGCGTCAAGTATGAGGTGATTACCGCTGGCGGAGAAGGCAGCTTTTCGGGGTATGAGAGAGACGTTTTGGTCCATCAGAAAAACGGCTGGTTTATCGCCTCTTGGGAGAAACTTAATCCAAACGCCAAAGTCGCGGGAGATTCCAAATCCTCTTATGGCCTTTCTCTTCCCTTTGATTCCGCCGAGACCCCGGCCGCCCGCGGGCAATAGTAAAAAATCGGTAAAAAAAGCCTTCCCCCATTGACAAGATTTAAAGCGCCTATTACACTGTGGATATGGCTCAATTTTGGGAGAAAAAAAAGGAGAAAAGGCGTTCTGGTCTTTTCTGGGGAGTTTTGGCGACGGCCTTTGGCGCTCTTTTTTTGATTCCCCCGAGTTGGTGGGGGTTTTTAGGGCTTTCCGGCGGTTTTCATTTTCGCGGTTCGTTTGACGAGACTTTTAGTCAAGACCGGTTCGCCCCTAAACCGGTGGCCATTCCGGCGCGAAAGCCTTCTTTTCTTTTGGCCGGGCAATTGGGAAGACTCGAAAAAATTTCTTGGGATCAAAAACTGGGCCGTCCGGTCAGCGTCTTGGGCTTGATCAATCCTTCCGAGGCCCGCGATCGCCCCAATTCCGTCTATGTGAAAAGAGATCCTTTTCCAAATTCCGATGTGTCCGCTAATGAAGGGGATCTTTTGTCATGGGCCTTAAGCCAGGAGCCTTCCGCAGGAAAGGTTTCCTCTGTGATGGTTCATAGAGTCGGACGGGTGTCTCGCCGGGCCAAAACCTCGCAATTTACCCAGACTTTCAACAGCCGTTCAAGCGGCTGCATAGACGGCCCTAGTTGCGCGATGATGCAACTGGCCAAGGCCAAGGCCGAATCTTCTTTTCTTTGCAAAAACGACGGTTGCTCTTCTTCCGTGGAATATGAATCCTCTCAACTGTCCTCCATTTTCGACGGTTCCGACGGGCGCTACAGAAGCTTGGTGATGGTTCAGGGAACCGGCTCTTCTTCCGCCCCTGAAATCCACAAATTAGGAGTGCCGCTTTTCTAGGAGACGATTATGGCCGATTCAATGGAAACGCCAAAGCCGACGACTCAAAATAAAAAAGAAGACAAAAAAGGCGGGGTTCCCACTTTAAGCGATGCCACTCAGACCTTGCGCAATCCCGCTTTTAAGGTTAAAGATTTAAGCTCCAGGACCTTGGTCGAGCGTTTTAAGCAATTTCGAAAGAAAGATCTGGCCTTTATTCTGGCCGGCTTGGGAGTTCTTTTCACCGCCCCCATGGCCGAGCGTTATTTAATGTCGCCGACCAACGGCTCTTCTGATGTCTTTAAAGAGGGCTGGGGCTTTCGTCCCGGACAAGGAGGCTTGGGCGCGGGCGGGTCTCCTTTTGATACCGGGGAAAACGGCTTTGCGACTGGAAACCAGGTCGGAGAAAACGGAGATATTATCACTCCCGCGAACTTTCGCGACCCCTCAAGCTTGATTTTGGGACCAGAGGCGGAAGCCCAGCCGCCGGCGACGACCAGCGAAGCCCCGGCGCCCAGTTCCGGAGGATCGAATTGGAAAAATGCCTTGGCCGAGGCTGGAAGCGGGGCTGCGAGAAAGGCCTTGGGCCGGGCGGGCCTTCCCATGCCGCCGTTGACATTAAGTAAAAACATGCTCAGCGGTCTTGTGGGTTTAAGCCCGCAGGGCGGAGGCGAACATTACAGCTTGCCGCCCGTGGGAGGTGGGCATGTTCCCAATAGCCCCAATGTCAGTAATTCACTGGGCGCGGTCAAGGCCAATCCCAATTTAAAGGGCGTAGGCCCTTGGAGCGAGACGGGAAATGGAAGCGGCTCTATTGAGGCTTTAAAAACCGCCGGGGGAAATGCCGCGAGCCAATTTTCTAATCCCAGCGCGGCCAAGGGCCTTAATAACGCGGCTGCGGTTCAGATGCCTACCGCCAACCCCAACCGTTTTGGCAGCGCCGGAGCGGATAAGGGCTTGGGAAATAATTCGGTCAAGATGAGCAAGAATTTAGGACAATCCCTCGCTTTTATGGCGGCCAAGATGAACATGCAAAAAGCCATTGACCTTCAATGGAAGCTCGCCGAAAAAAAAGCCATGATGTGGCCCAATATCGAGGAGAAGATGTTGACGGATATGATTACAAAACCTGTGGACGCGATCGCGCAGACTCTTGGCGACAGCATCTCAGGACTTGTCGGAGGTCCAGGATCAGATATGTATGTTTGCAAAGACGGGACTTGGCCAGCTCTTGCGTGTCCTCCGAATGGTCC
Organism: bacterium; assembly: GCA_021810245.1. Lineage (GTDB taxonomy): Bacteria > Elusimicrobiota > Elusimicrobia > UBA1565 > UBA9628 > JAKAQV01. The sequence goes on along the minus strand of JAJZJF010000015.1, from coordinate 1,975 downwards.
GAAGGCGCAGAAAGGTTCGAGTTGCTTTTGGCAGGGTACTATATGGACAGCAGGAGGGATGGCGGCCCATTCAGGGTGTAAAAAACAAGGCGACAGCGGCTCCAGCGGCAGCACAACTTCGCCAGGAACGGACGCGAGTAGCATGCAGTCCATAGATCAAATCGCACAACAATGCCAAGGCGTAACTGCGGCATCTATCAATGGGAATGGGACTAACGTTACGGGTAATTTGACTCAGATGAATCAGACTTGTAGCGCCCTTAAAGATGCCATCAAACAAAAAAACAGAGCTAATAATACTATGGGAACTCCGTCTAGCAGCAACTATGATGTTCGGAAATCCCCCGTGCGCGGGTTTGTTCTCAACCCCATTCATTCCCTTTTGTGGGCGTTTGCGGGTCAAATATTTAACGCCACGGCTCATGCGCAGCAAACGACGCCGACTTGCTCAAACGCCTCTTCTTGCTTAAGCTCCGCTTCTAAGAAATTGGCCAAGGAAGTGGCGGAGATTCAGAAATCTTTGGGACAGGCTATTTCGAGCGCATCTAATAATTGCCAGAGTTCTCTTAGCGGCATTCAGACACAATGTCAGCAACCTGGATCGGAGGCGACGGCCAAGCAGATTGGCAATGATGTCACGGATTTGGAAAAAAAATGTTTCCCGCCCATTAAACAGTCTATCGGAAAGACATTTCAGAAGAGGATGAAACAGAGCCAAGCCGATATAAAAGCCATCATTGGACAATCGCAATCTTTTCTCGTTAACGTCAAGTCTGAATATGAAAATAAGATTAGCCAAGATCAGACGGACGCTAGCAACGCGGCCCTCCGAATTAAAAGTACCCAAAATAGAACGGCTTTTAGCGGTTATGCCGCTCAAATTGGCGAAATATATACTTATGTTGATGGAAAAAGAAAGAAGTTAAAGAAGTGCACTAGTAATTTAGATACTCAGCAGAAAGCTGTGAAAAAAATATTGGATGAGATTTCAAAATATTATGCCAAGATTGATTTTTTGTTTGAGAGTGGCTACCAATCCCAGAGTCAAAGTCTGGGAATTAAAACTGACTACACCGCCCCAAATCTAGACCTCTCTCAAGGTTCCTTGATTCAAGCTGCGACAGGCTGCCAGGATGCGGGACATTGTTCGCAGGGGTATAACCAGCGTTATTATCAGCAAATTAACGATGATGCGTGTCATTTCCAACAGGATCTCTCTACGGAATTTAACAAATTAAAATCAATAAAAATAGAAACCCTTGCAAACGATAGTGCAAACCCTCAATGTCCCGCATCTGTCACTACTGCAGGCCAAACCGCGGCGCAGTAGGAAAAAGGGACAGTCCCTTTTTCCCTTTTTTCGGTAACATTTGAATGATTTGATGCGCCTTCGCCGCGGAGAGGGCTCGCAATATCCTCGATTCCAGCGTATTGGAGATACTTCGCCCGCAACAAAAAGAGGAGCGGGAGGCTGTCGAACTTTTCGCCAAATATGCGGATCAAAAGGTTAGTTTTACCGACTGTGTTTCTTTTGTCTTGATGCGCTCTAGAAAAATCAGGGAAGCCTTTTCGTTTGACGCGCATTTTGAGCGCGCCGGATTTCGCCTTTGGCGCGGGAGTTCGTGGGCTCCTCGGGACCCTTAGGAAATAGGGACAGTCCCTTTTTAGCGTTCGGATGCTTTCGCGCGTGAAATCCTTAAATCCGCGCTGAGAATCTAAAACCTGTTCGCGCGGCAAACAGCGTGTCAAGCGCTTGTCAAGCGTTTTTTAAAAAATTTTAAATCCGGTTTTGTCGACGATAAAATGGCGAATAAATATTTTTATATTTTATTTGCTTGACATTAAAACGAATTTCGTGCTACACTATTTAAGTGCGCTAAAAGATGTTAGATTAGCGTACGGGGCAGGTCCTATCATCCCCTGAAAGATGGACAAAAGGGGAGAGGGGGCTTGTTACTGTTCTTTGAAAATTTCT
>JAJZJF010000099.1 GCA_021810245.1 bacterium | reverse complement strand
TCTCCGCTTCCTTTGTTTTGGGCGGCGCCTCGGGACGGGAAAAAAAGATAATCCCGGCACAGGCGGATAACTTTAATCATATTAAATCGTTTTGATAATGCTTCATTCCCCAAAAACAAAAGGCGGAGGCCGGGCCCAGAAAGAGACTAGAGCTAATCAAGGCGATTTTAAGGCCCGCCAAGTCCGAAACATATCCTATCAAAGTTGGAGAGATTGCGTCTCCTAAGGCATGGATGAGAAGCATGTTGGCCCCAAAAGCGAGCGAGCGCTGGGTTGTGGGAGTAACCGCGACAATGATGGCGTTAAGGGGACCCATATTGAGGAAAAGAAAAATCTCCGCGACAAAAAGAGATAAAAGCGCGCTCTTTAAGCTAGGAGCCAATAGAGAAAAAATGGCGAGCGGCATGCCAATTAAAAGCCCAAGCGCGGAAATAAAGAAGTAGGACTTGGGATTGACTTTAATTAATCTCTCCGATAGAAATCCTCCTAAATAAGAACCAATGACTCCCGATAACACGGTCAGCGCCCCGAAAATGATTCCCGATTTTGCAACGCTTAAGTGCCATTGCCGATGAAAAAAGCTGGGCATCCAGACGGCAAAGCCGCCCAAGGCGAAGGTCATGGCCGCCCCCGCGAAAGTCGTTAGAGCGTAGCTGGGGATGGAAAAAAGCGCCCGGGTTTCGCGGGCCAGCGTTGATTTTTTTAATGTTTGATTTGAAAAAGTCTCTTTTCCTCTTGGATCCTCAAGGCGGGAGGCGAAAGCGGCGAGAATCAAGCTGGGAATGGATAAGAAAATAAAAGCCTCTCTCCAGCCCCATTTTTGCCCCAAGACGCCGCCGCCGATATATCCCAGCGCGCTTCCGACCGGAATCGCCAGTGAAAAAAGCGCCATGACCATCCCGGACTTTTCCGGAGGATACATTTCGCAGACAAAAGACGGAGAGACGGCTCCATAACAAGATTCTCCGATTCCAACCGCGGCCCTCGTGGAAAATAACAGGGTAAAATTTTTGCAGAGAGCTGTCATCGCGGTTGAAAGGCTCCAGAGAGTCGCTCCAAGACTAATCCACAACACCCGGCCATAGCGATCGGCCAGGTATCCGATGGGGAGAGCGGCGAACATATAGACGAGCATGAAAGCGGAGGCAAGCCAACCGGCCTGGGCATCCGACAACAGAAGGTCTTTTTGGATTAAAGGCAATACCGCATAGATCGCTTGGCGATCGATGTAATTGAAGAGATTGATCAGAAAAAGAATTAAAAAAACGGAGTGGGCTTTTTTCATTTTCCAACGCAGAATTTAGAGAAAATGGAGTTGAGAACTTCTTCATCAGCGTTGTCGCCGGTGATTTCTCCTAAGAAATGCAGGCATTGTCGAAGGTGGAAAGCGGCTCTTTCTTCCCATTTTCTGATGTTATCCCGGATGGAGTTTTCCGCTAGAAGAATTTCTTTAGCCGCTTCTGTTAAGGCTTGATGATGGCGGAAATTGGTAATGAGAACTTCATGCCCAAGGGTTTCTTGGGAAAGCCGCGCCGATAATACTTTTTTGAGATCTTCAATTCCTTCTCCCAACAAAGCCGAAACGGGAATTCCCTCCCAATGTTTGCCAATGCGGCGCGGCAAGTCCGATTTATTTAAAGCGAAAATGGCGGGTTTATTCTCTTTTTTTGCGGCGTTGGCGATGGAGAGAAGCGTCTTTTCCTCTTCAAGCGAAATTTCACGGGAGCGGTCGATAACGATGATAGCGAGATCGCTATTTTTGAGGGCTTCTTGCGTTCTGCGAATTCCTTCTCGCTCTACAGCGTCTGAGGCTTGTTGACGGATGCCGGCGGTATCAATTAAAAGCGGCGCCAATCCCGCGAGAGGCAGGACTTCTTCAATGGTATCTCTCGTCGTTCCTGGAATTTCAGAGACGATGGCGCGTTCTCGGCCTAAAAGAGCGTTGAGAAGGCTTGATTTGCCGGAATTGGGGAGCCCGGCGATGCAAATTCTAGGGCCGCTTAAAATCTTTTTCCCCCGTTCATAGGTTGAAGCGAAATTGGAAATCGCTTCATAAGTTCTATGGAGAGAAAGAAGAAATTCCTTCTCCGGCGGCGGCGGCAACTCTTCTTCCGGATGATCGAGGCAGGCCTCGATATGAGTGAGCATCTCAAGAAGGGGAGTTTTGATTTCGCGAAGCGTTTTTGAAATTCCGCCGGAGAGTTGAAGAAAAGCCGCGCGGTGAGCGGCTTGATTTTCCGCGCGTATCAGATCGCAGACGGCCTCCGCCTGAGAGAGATCCATTTTTCCGTTAAGAAAGGCTCTTCGGGTAAATTCTCCGGGGGCGGCCATCTGTGCGCCGCTTGCCAGAGCCGCTTTGAGCAAGGAAGAGACAATAAAGGGCGAACCGTGCGAGGTAATTTCAATGAGATCTTCTCCGGTCGGGCTTGCGGTTTTAGGAAAATAAAGCGCAATGACCTCATCGAGAAACTCTCCTTTCAGGGAAGCTTTTGTTAAAATCGCGGTTCTTGGCTTGAGAGTTGGAGGGTCAATTTGAAGAAATTTTGCGGCGATTTCTAAAGCGTTGGGGCCGCTGAGGCGCACGATTGCTAACGCGCTTTTCCCTTGCGGAGTGGCAATGGCGGCGATAGTTTCTTGGTTCAATGGTTTTTGCGCGGATAAAGAACGATTTTTCTCCAAACCCCCTCGCCTTCGGAAGCGCTTTCAACCTCGGGGTGATCGGCCAAGGTTTTGTGAATGATTCGCCGCATCGCCGCGTTCATCGGCGGCAATCGATAGGGAGATCCCAAACGCTTGATTTCCGAAATCCCGTACTCAACCTTGGAAAAAATCTCTTTTTCTTTCTTGTCCCAATATCCAAGCGCGTCAACTTGAATTGCGCATTCTTTGCCGGATTTTCGGCCCAGCAAGATATTGAAGAGAAACTGAAGAGACTCAATTGTTTTTCCTTCTAAACCGATCAGATATTGAGCGGATTCCCCGTTAAGCGAGAGTTTGCATCTATCCTGTTTTTCATCCCATAGAGAAGAAACCAAGACGTCTTGAAACCCCATCGCGTTTAAAATTTCTTTCATTAAACTTTCCGCGGCCGGGAGGATTTCTTTTCCCGCTTTTAGATGAGTGACGGTGGTATCCATAAATTTTTCAGTACTTGTAATATTTTTTAAGTCCTAGTTGGATGACGGCGTTGACCAAACTATTGGTCAGCCAGTAGAGAACCAATCCCGCCGGGAAATTCAAGAACATGATTGTAAAAATCACCGGCATCCACGTCATGATCTGGGCTTGCGCCGGGTCTCCAGGTGGAGGATTGAGCTTATTTTGGGCGAACATCAAAGCTCCCATGATAATCGGGAGAATATAGTAGGGATCCTTGGCCGAGAGGTCCTTGATCCAGAAAATCCATCCCGAGGCGTGAAGCTCCCAGGCATTTCGCAAAGTCGTGTATAGGGCGATAAAAACAGGAGCTTGGATGAGCATCGGCAAACACCCACCCAGAGGGTTGGCCCCATTTTTTTTATAGAGATCCATCATTTCGGCGTTCATCTTGGCGGGTTCCGAGGCGTATTTTTTCTGAATTTTGGTTATCTCGGGCTGGAGTTTGCGCATCGCGACCTGGGCTTTAAGGCTTTTGAGGGTCAGCGGGAAAACTAGTATCTGGAGCCCGATTGTCAGCAAGATAATGGACCATCCCCAATTGCCGGTCACTAAATAAATTTTTTCCAGGATTTCAAGGATGAGGTGCCCGATTTGGGCGAAGAACCCGAAACTAATCGAACGCTCAAGTCCCAAATGGTAGCGCGACAGTCTGGTATATCCCTTGGGACCAATATAAAAAGGAATAGTCCAAACATGGCTGGCTTTTGGGTTTAAGATGAGGTTCGGGGCTGTTAAAAGAATTTCAGGCGGCATCAAACTTGAGATGGAAAATTCCCCATTTTTGGGAAGCAATGCCGTTAAAAAGTAGCGATTGTCGATGCCCACCCACTGAAAAGGTCCTTGATGATTTCCCGGCTTAAAGGCGTCTAGTTTTCCGTTGAGCCCATGTCCGCCGTATCTCAGGCCAAGGGCGCGCCAGACTTTGTGGTTTTCTTTCTGTTCGGTCGCGACAGTGCCAAGCCCCGGTCCAACCGACAGGCTCCAGGCTCCGGTCTGAATCATCTGATTGGAAGAGTTGGTTAATGTGATCTGAATTTCTGGAACTTTTTTATCTGAAGCGGCGGGAATTAATTCTTTTTTGATGATGAGGCCATCTGAGCGGCGAGCCTCGAAGGTGGGGGTTGGCGCCTTTGTGTCTTGAGCAAATTTTAAATTTGGGAACGCGGCTAAAAATCCGGGATTTGGATTTTCAACGAGTTCGACAAGACCTAGAGGTTCTTGATACTTCCAGCTGATGACTCCGGCTCCGGCGGGATTAACTGAGAGTTTCGCTTTTCCAAAATCGATATTGATGGGCGGGTAATTTTTAACGGGAAGAGAAGGCGTTTGCGGCAGAGGGGATGCGGATGGCGTTGGGCTTGAGGCTTGTTCCTGGGTTTGAGAGGCTGGGACCTTTGGAATAGGCGCGTATTTTTTCTGGATAAAGACAAACCACAGTCCATAAACTAAGACAGACAAGGCGACGGCGATTAGAAGATTTTTTTCCGTGTTCATTGATTCCATGATTTCCTAGGGTTTTACGGGGTCGTAGCCTCCCGGATTGAAGGGGTGGCATTTTAGCAGTCTCCGAATAGAGAAATAGGCTCCCCGCAGGCTTCCGTGAGTTTGAATAGATTCTCTGGCGTAATCGGAACAGCTGGGATAAAACCGGCATGAGGGGCGCAAAAAAGGGCGAAAAAATTTCTGATAGAGGGAGATAAAAAAGAGAAAAAGTCTTTTCATGTCAGAATCTCCGCTTTTTCACAGAGTTTGAGAAAATCTTTTTCCGCGTCGGTAAAATTTTTCCAGGCGCAGTTCGGCTGGATTGAAACAATGATGTCAATTCCGCCTCTGAGTTTATTCTGGTTAAGCCTAAAAGATTCACGGGCTAGGCGCTTAAGCCTATTTCTTTTGACGGCGGTCCCGGCCTTTTTGGCTACTGAAACTCCAAAACGAGGTTTTTCTAGTTTCATTGGAAAAGCTTGCGGCTGATTGCTTGGGCGGGTTGAGAAGCGCAAAACAACGCCGGGAATGGCAATTTTTTTCCCATAAGAAAACACTTGGCCAAACTCTTTGCGGGATTTAAGCCGCGCCTTAGAGTTGAAGCGAAAGCGAATCGAAGTCTCAGTCTTTGACGAGGACGTGACGGCCCTTCTGTCTTCGGCGGCTCAAAACTCCGCGCCCGCCGGGACTCTTCATCCGAGCTCGAAACCCGATGGCTCGCTTTCTTTTCTTGTTATGAGGTCTAAATGTAGGTAGCATAATGGCTTTATTATACAAAAAATTCTCAAAATTCCTTTTCCAAGACTGATCCAAGGCAAGATGGGGCTAAAAAAAGGCCGCATCTTCAGGCGCTTGAAAATGTTAATATGCGGGTATGGCGACAAAAAATTCACAAAAGAAAGAATCGGGAATAGATGTTTTGTTGCGGGAAAAAGGCTCTTACGCGCCGCCAGAAGAATTTAGCCGCGCCTCTCATGTCAAAAGTTTTTCGGAACTTAAGAAGATGCGGCAAGACTCTCTTTTAAACCCAGAAAAATTTTGGAGTGTTGCCGCTCAAGAATTGTTTTGGTTTAAGCCCTGGCGAAAAACCCTGGCATGGAAACCGCCGTTTGTCAAATGGTTTGTGGGCGGAAAAACGAATGCCTGCTATAATGCCCTTGATCGCCATTTAACTGGTTTTCGCCGGCATAAAGCCGCGCTGATTTGGGAAGGTGAAAATGGCGAGAAGCGGGTGTTGACCTATCTTCAACTTCACCGCGAGGTTTGCCGCGCGGCCAACGCCTTAAAAAATTTGGGCGTTAGATCCGGCGATCGTGTAGCGATTTATATGCCGATGATTCCGGAAGCCGTCATTGCCATCTTAGCCTGTTCTCGAATCGGCGCGCCGCACAATGTCATTTTTGCCGGATTCTCGGCTTCGGCATTGTCTGAGCGCATTCAAGACGCGCAGGCCAAACTCGTCATCACCGCCGATGGATTTT
>JAJZJF010000098.1 GCA_021810245.1 bacterium | reverse complement strand
CTCGCTTTTGAGTTCGCGATTGCTCCTGTTATTTTCGGAAGCCGCGGCTTTGATCTTCCGCGCTTGAAAGGCGCGGAACAGTCCATTAGTTCCGCTTCAAGGGCTGATGGTTTTGTCTATTTCGCGTTTTTAGCGCATCATAAACGCGCGAGCAGCCGAACCTCTGTTCATCAAAGTTTCTTTGCGGATATGTCCTCTTATTATGAAAGGCGCGGCTCACTCCAGATTTTCCTGCCGCCCCAAGACTTTCTGTTGATTCGCTCGATACATTCTAGGCGCCTGTATCGCCCTCCAGCGGTTGCCTAATTTCAAAGGGGCGTGTTTTCCCTTTGTTTCCGGAGTTTTTAAAATATATTGTCATGATCCAAGCAGTTTTTAGAGGAGAATATGAAAGGTCCTAAAATAGAAATTGTTCCCGCGGTGCGCGGCGCGATGCGCCGTCCAATTACGGTCGTCGTTTTAGTGCTTGCGCTTATCTTGGGCGCTTTTTGGTCGATTAAACAGATGCCGCGCGATATTCTGCCTAATCTGAATCTGCCCGTCATCTATGTCGCCCAGCCTTACGGCGGCATGACGCCAGCTCAGATGGAAGGATATCTGACCTACTATTACGAGTATCACTTCCTTTATACGACCGGAATTAAATCCATCGAATCTAAAAATATTCAAGGCACTGCGCTGATTAAACTCACTTTCCACAATGGGACGAATATGGCCGGAGCCATGGCTGAAGTGGTTGACTATGCCGATCGCGCCAGAGCCTTCATGCCTCCAGGCACGGTTCCGCCTTTTATTTTACGCTTTGACGCAGGCAGTCTTCCTATTGGCGATCTTGTGTTTACAAGCAAAACTCGCTCTCTAGGCTCCATTGAAGACTTGGCCTTAAACCGCGTGCGTCCTTTGTTTGCCACCTTGCCCGGCGTTTCTTCTCCCCCGCCTTTCGGCGCTTCTCAGAGAACTATCGTTATCCGGATGAACGAGAACGCGATGAGAAAATACAACGTGTCTCCGGAAAATGTCGCCAAAGCCGTGACCCAAGGCAATGTCGTTATTCCCGCCGGAAACATTTATTTAGGCGACACCTATCCGATTGTCCCGCTTAATTCAGTCGTCGGAAATATTCAACAATTGGGGAATATTCCCATTCGCCTTGGAACCTATCCCACCGTTTTTGTTAGAGATGTCGCAAAAATTGAGGATGGAACCGATATTACGGTTGGATATGCCTTAATTAACGGCCGCCGCTCGATTTATATTCCGGTCACCAAACGCCCGGATGCCTCGACTTTGGCGGTCGCTGCCTTGGTTAAGAAAAATCTCCCTAACTTTCAAGACGTGTTGCCCAAGGATGTCAAGGTTAGTTATGCCTTCGATCAAACAGGCTATGTCAAGCGTGCGATCGGCTCTCTTGTCTTTGAGGGCGCGATGGGAGCCTTGCTCACGAGCTTAATGGTGCTTCTCTTCTTGCGCGATCTTAAGAGCGCGTTCATCGTGACCTTAAATATTCCACTGGCCTTGTCCTTTGCCGTGGTTGTTTTATGGCTGACCAAGCAAACGGTTAACATCATGACCTTGGGCGGACTGGCCTTGGCCGTTGGAGTTCTCGTTGATGAGACAACGGTTACTATTGAAAATATTCACACCCATATGGGAGACGGTAAAAGCGTCGCGCGCGCCGCTCTTGAGGGAACCAGCGAAATCATCATCCCGAAATTCATGGCGATGATCAGCATCTTGGCCGTGTTCATCCCTTCCTTTTTAATGAAGGGCGTGGCGGGTGGGCTTTTTGTGCCCTTATCGATTGCGGTCGGATTTTCGATGATGGGGTCTTATTTATTGTCCAACACCTTTGTCCCCATTCTCTCTAGTTGGATATTGACCCACAAACATCATGAATTTGGAAGCGAAGGCCTTACGGGGTTTGCCGTTTTTAGAGAAAAATACCGGCATTTGCTTAAACTCCTCATGCCGTTTAGGATTCCCATTTTGATTGGCTATTTCGCCGCCGCCGCGCTCATCCTAGTCTATGCTGGAATGCATTTGGGCCTTGAGATTTTTCCGCAAGTCGACAATGGAGAGTTTACGATGATTTTGCGCGCGCCGACCGGCACGACTTTCCAGAAAACCGAGGAATATGCCCGGCAGGCCTTGGACGTCATCAAGCAAGAAGTGGGGCCTCACAATCTCGCAATTTCCGTTGGAATCGTCGGCATGCAGTCTCCCGACTACGCCATCAACAATATTTATTTATGGTCTTCCGGCCCCGAATACGCGATTTTAGACGTGGGGCTTAGGCATGGCTGCAATATTCCCGTCGTGCCTCTTGAAGAAAAGTTGCGCAAAAAATTCGCGCAGCTTTTCCCGCAGATTCAGTTCTCATTTGAGGCTAATGACATTATTAGCAAGGTTATGAGTCAAGGCGCCACAAAGCCCATTGAAGTCGCCGCCGCCGGGCCTTATTTTGCCTCGGATCAAAAATACGGGCAGGAGATTAAGCAGGTTTTGTCTAAAATTCCGTATTTGAGAGACTTGGAAATTGAGCAGCAGTTTAACTATCCGACGGTGGCTGTGGACATGAGCCGCGAGAAAGCCGGAATCAGGGGCCTGACGGTCAATCAGGTTGGACAAACCTTGGCGGATGCGGCGGCCTCTTCCCGTTATACGATTCCCGCCTTCTGGGCTGATTTAAAAAGCGGAATCGCCTATCAGGTTCAAGTTGAAGTGCCGCAAAGACATATCACTTCAATTAAAGATATACAGAAGCTCCCCATTCCGGTGAGATACAGCAACAGCTACGCTGGCGTCATTCCCCTGCATGATTTCGCGACTGTCACATCGACTGTTTCCGTCGGTGAATATGATCGCTACGACATGTTGCGCATGGTCAGCGTCGCGGCCAATATTTACGGAGCGGATTTGGGCAAGGTTTCAAGAGAGGTCAAACGCGCAATCGCTTCTATCGCCAAAGACCGCCCCAAAGGCGTGACTATTTTCTTGCGCGGCCAGATGACTCCTCTCCAGGAAATGTTGGACGGATTTGCTTTCGGATTGGGCTTATCTTTGATCGTCATCTTCTTGGTCCTTTCGGCGAACTTCCAATCAATTAAATTGTCGATTACAGTTCTGTCAACGGTGCCGGCGGTGTTATCCGGGGTGGCCGTCGCTCTTCTTTTAACGCATACGACGATTAATATCGAGTCGTTCATGGGCTCTATTATGTCTATCGGAGTCGCGGTCGCCAACGCCATTTTGTTGGTTGATTTTGCCGAGCGCTTCAGAATGGAAGGAATGGGGGCTGTTCATGGCGCGGTCGATGGCGCCGCCAGCCGCTTGCGTCCGATTCTGATGACCGCCTTGGCTATGATCGCGGGCATGATTCCAATGGCTTTGGGGCTGAGCGAAGGCGGTTCCCAAACGGCTCCTCTAGGCCGCGCCGTCATTGGGGGCCTTAGCGTCGCCACGGTTGCGACCTTGTTTTTATTGCCGCTGGCTTTTGCCGTCATTCAAGGAAGGACGGATATGAAGTCGCCTTCCTTGGATCCGGATGATCCCAAGAGTGTTCAATATGATTTGGGAAAAACGGATTCCGCGCACCCTGCGGGAGAGGAGTTGAGTCATGCGCATCATGGATAAACTGAAGACTTTATCTTATATTTTTGGAATAGGAGCGTCCTTGTTAGTTTCCGCTTCGGTTTATGCGGCTAGCCCTAGCGCATCTTTTGCCAGCGCGCCGTCTTCGGCCTTAACCTTGCCTGAAGTTTTGCGTTTGGCTGAAAGCTATAACCCAGATCTCCGAGCGGCCAAGGCCCAGGAAGTTCAGGCGCAGAAAGAGATTACGATTCAGCAGTCCTTTTACTACCCGACCTTGAGCCTTCAAGGCTTGGCTTCCTCCGGATTTCCGGGATCCAATCAGCATGGATTCATCGGCACCGCCGGGCTTGTCGACTCGCCTTTTGCCGACGCGCCGGTTGGCGGGCTTGTCTCCAAGATGGACGTCTTGGATCTAACGATTCCCTTCAAAGTCAGATCCGCTCAGTATTTTCTTGAAGCGACTAAACAACATACTGAGATTATTCGTTATCAAGTGGACTGGAAGGCCTTGGGTTATTATTTCGACTCCATTCGTTATTTAAGCGATTATCTTATTTGGAAAGATATCTACCACCGCGCGAGCGTCCTTCAGCATACTGTTGAGCGCTTGGTCAAAACCGGCCAGCACAATCTTTCAGATGAATACTTAATTGGAGTTCAAGCGGGCTTGGCTTTTGCGGAGCAAAAAGCTTATCACAAGCGCTACGCGGCCTCGCTTAAAAATTTGGCCCTCTTTCTCGGGAAAAAACCCGCGGATGTTTCCGTTCCCTCATTTAAGGTTTTTGACGCGCATTCGATTAAAAAAATCGCTCCCGGAGCCGCGAGCGCCTTTATTTTAAAGGCTGTCGCGGACGCGGAAAGCGCGCATTCTTTGGTCAACGCCAACAGGGCGGAAAATTACCCGAAAGTTATCGGATTGGGGTCCATCGGCGCCATGGCTGGCGCCAGGTTGACCTCTGTCAATGACACATCCATTGGAGTCGGACTTAACTTTCCCCTCTTCGAGGGTTTCCGCATTCAAAGCGGCGTCCAAAAAGCCCAAGGCTTTGAGACTGAAAGGCAAGAGCAAATTAAGGGGCTCAAACTTTATGTCGATGAGGCCAATGCCCATTATGATCAATCAATCGCCTACGACAGCGCGCGAATTAATGTCTTAAAGCCTCTCTCGCGGCTTACCGAGAAGGCTTTTTCCCAAGCGAGAGAGCGCTATCTTAACTATATCGGTCCCTTGGTTGATTTGCGCGATGCCATTCAATATTTAGCCCAAGTACAGGAAAAAATCAACGATTCCGAGACCAACTTGTGGTTTAATGCCGCTTCAAAGGCGGTCTTAAACGGCGGAAAGGTCTCTCAATAATTAAGGGCGCGATTTATCTCGGATAAACTTTTTTTCCAGGGAAAGAGAAGTATTTTATCGGGATCGTTTTGAGTTCCGCGTTTGTCGGCCCATGAGACAATCTCTCGCGTAAATTTCCTCTCCGAAGGAATTGGCGGGAATTTTTTTTGCAGATCCGGCCGATAAAAATAAATCGTCGATAGAAGCCTCCATATCAGCCAATCGCCGGTGTCTTTTTTGAAAAGCTTTTTTAGCTCCGGAGGCACGGGCAAGAGCGTGCGGCTTTGCCAGCTTGAAAAGACGCTTAGATTATATTTTTGAAGGATGGCTGCCCGCGGCGGGATTTCATTTGGGCGCGGATAAAGATAGACTGAAATTAACTTTGGGGAAACGACAGGGTAATTGAGAAGGATTTCTTGCCCTTTTAGACTGTAGAGACAATGACTTTGTCCCGCTCTGATCCCCCATTGAAGAGATGTCGCCACCTGAAGGGCGATTATGATTAAAAAGGCCTTAAAGAAAAATAAAAATTTTTCTTTAGAGACTTTGACTTTTTCTAGGAAAGTTAGATAAATCGCTATTAGAAGAAAAATTCCGTAAAGACTATAACGGGTTTCAAGGGCTTGTCCCACACCAAAGCCAGCTCGCCCTATTGAAGCTGAGATGAAAAAAAGAAAAGAAAAAACTCCCATTGATGCGGGAAGAAGAAAAGCCTTGTCTTTTTTTGATTCCAGGATTGCCTCGAACGTGGAGAGAGATCCAGCCCCTAAAATGAAAAGTCCGATGGAGCCTCTCGCCATGAAAAATAACGAATTTAAGCGTAAGGGATTGGGAAAGAGTAAGGCCCCTCCGGCTATGATAAGCAAATACTTAACAATGGCCAGGGGGTGGGTCAAACTATAGACTAGCGATGGCCCCCCGGTCGAATGGAAACTAAATCCCGTGAAATAAATGATTCCGGAAAGAAGCGCCGCCGATATCCAAATTTTCCGCTGCCCGAGACTAAAATGATTGAACAAAAGATAAACAAACCCCGCGGGCCAGACAAAAAGCCCTTGGAAAGAAGAAAAAGAAGCGAGGACGGCAAAGAAAATGGCGGCGGCAAAAGCGGTCTTATTCTCGCCTGATTCTTCAAGACATGCGACGCTCGCGAAAAAACAAAAGGAAACGAGCTGCCAGGCCATTTGAAAGCCCCAGAGAATATTTTGAGTGTCGGCGAAGTTGAAAAACAAGTAGGCCAAGGGAATGAATGTCCAGTGAAAGGATC
>JAJZJF010000014.1 GCA_021810245.1 bacterium | reverse complement strand
GGCTCGGATTTAACGGCGATCATGTTAGCCTCACAACTCAAGGCTAGGCAATGCATGATTTTTAGCGATGTCCGCGGAATCTATACAGCCGATCCCAGAATGGTCGCCAAGGCGCGGATCCTCAAAACAATTTCTTTGTTGGACATGATTGAGCTCTCGCGATTTGGGGCCCAAGTCATGCAATTGCGTTCATTGGAAATCGCTAAAAAATACGGGATTCCCATTCAGCTTCGTTCGGCTTTTCATATGGATTTGGGGACTCTCATCTCGCCGCGGTTCAAAGAAGACAACAAGGCTCCCATCACGGCTTTGGCCTTTGAAAAAAAAGAGGCGAAGTGTCTTATTTCGGCGATCGGCCCTTTCGCGCATTTAAGTACGGAAATAAAAGAGAGAATGACCGCTGAATTTCAGAGAAAAAAGATAAAGGTATTCTCTACTCAAAAGGGTTTTCGCCGTTTGTCTTTTTCCGTTCGCCCTTCGGACGGCGAATTGGCCCTCGCCTTGGCCCATAGGGCTTGCCGGCTTTAAAGCGCGGCGCATAAATCTCCGTCATCAACGCTGGGCCAGGCCTGGGATCTGGGCGATGGTCGCGATTTCGTCTCCGCCATAAATCCAGGCGCGCAAGAAAGTCTTTGCATTCACAAAGCGCCCGCCTTCCTCTGTTCCGCTGTCGTTGATGTAATATCCGACGATTTTATGAGTTGAGGCGTTTATTTCCTCGCCGGTGACATAGATATAATGGTCCGCATATGCGGGTCCCTTGCTTACGGAAGGCCCCCAGAGAAATTTGGTTGAAACGCTGACGATCGCGCCTTGATGGTTGAGTATCGCATCTTCAAGTCGTTTTTGATCTTCTCTTTGATAGCGTTGAATATATCGATCATAGCGCGGATCGGATTTATTGGCTTTGCCGGGCGGGAAAGTCATCCAAAAGGAATCATCCGAATGGTAGCCGTAAAGTTGGGCGGCGCGGCCTTCCCCGCCAGAGTAAGTTCCACCCCACTCATTCGGATTATCGCCGCTAAAATCGGAAATGCCTCTATCTCGAGAAATTTTGGAGAGTTCCTGAACCGTGACTTTTTGTCCGTGGGCCTGCATATATTGGGTGAGGGCCGCGATCCCGCAAGTTCCATTGTATTGCGCAAAGACCAAGGGAACCTTTTGTTCGGGATTTCCCACCGTTTTAGTCATTCCAAGGGCGTGCCAGATAGCGACCTTGGCCTCTTCAGAGACGCGCTTAAGGCCCAGGCGCAAATCTCCTAAGTTGACGTTCTTCCCTTTAGGATCGTAAGGATCGAGAGAAAAAGCGCGGCGAAAATAATTGCGCTGGGCGATTTCTTTGAGATTATCCGGCAAAAACGCCGGAGAGGGGGGCGCTTTTATGGCGGGATGAAGGGGCTTTTTTAAGGTCAAAGGTTTCGCTCTTTTTCCCTTCGAATAGCGGGCGTCAACGGCGTCTTCCGAGGCTTGATAGTTGGCGTTAAATTCCGCGCCGTATTTTGTTCCCAATTCCTTGGCGATTTGAGATCGTTTTTGCCTCAAATAGGCCCGCGTCGCCTGGTTCTTTATCTTTTGTAATTCCGCTGTGCGCTTTAATATCGGCGCCAAATAGGGCTTCCAATGCCAGGTATTTTGCCGAACTCCCGTTTTTGCGTTGGAAAAATACTCGGCGACGATTTCTTTTCCGAGAAACGGGCGCAAGACGTGAGGGAGCTTAAATTGGACATAGGAATAGCTCAGTTCCCTGGACGCCAGGGCGAGTTGAATTTTTGCGGGATAATTTTCGCGAACTTCTTTGGGGTCGGTGCGCTTTAAAAAATTGGAAAGCGCGTCAAGATAATCCTTGTAAGCTCGCTGACTCATATCAATCATGTCTTCTTGATCCGTCTTTTTCTGATCAAAAAGCGCGTCTTTGTTGAAATTATGTATGTTTTGAGAGACGGGCGGGCTTTTCGATTCTTCATCGCCTGTCACTTTAGCCAAGGAATAATGGATGCCTCCCACGCCGATATAATCGCAGGTGTATTGATGAAAATGGGAATTTAAATCGCTTTTGGCGGGGCAATTATTCGCGTCCGCGTTTTTGACCGGCACTGGCACAATGGAAACCGTGCAAGGAAAAACGCGGTCGACATGATATTTCCAGCAGGTCGCGTGAAGACTCATTGGGACGCTTAAAGCCGCCCAAATTCCGAACAAAGCAAAAAGGGTCTTATTGCGCATATAAAGGAGTGTAGCCCCAAAAGCGCAAGACGTCAAGGACCAAAAGGCCCAATCGTTCTGGGCCCTAAACGGCAATCAGCCTTTAGTTTAATCCGCCAGGTATCCGAACTTTCCATTGTTGAAATCCTCGATGGCCTGATTGATTTCATCAACGGAATTCATCACGAAAGGGCCGTAATGGACTAAGGGCTCCTCAATCGGGGCTCCGCTTAAAAAGAGAAGAGTTGAAGGTTCGCTTGATTCGGCAAAAATCTCATCGCCGTCGTTTTTAAACAAGATAAATTCTCCCGCTGAGATTTCCCGCGATCCGTTGGTTTTAATGGAACCCTCGAGAACGAGCAGCGCGGCATTAAAGTCTTTGGGAGCCGTCAGTCGCAGGCGGGCGTTGGGATTTAATCGAATATCGAGCATCTGGACCGGCGTAAAGGTCAAGGCCGGGCCCTGAAGGTTCTCATAGGAGCCGGAAATAACGCGGATTTTTCCCGCATCCTCGGGCAAGAGAAGCTCTCGGATCTCTTTTCCGGTCAGCGGCTGATATTTGGGGGCGGTTGTCTTGCGCTTTTTAGGGAGATTAACCCAAATTTGGATCATATGCATGATCCCGCCTGTTTTGGAGAAATTTTCCTCATGGTATTCATTATGGAGAATTCCCCCGCCTGCGGTCATCCATTGAACTTCGCCGGGATAAATGATCCCTCCGTTTCCGGCGCTGTCATGATGGGCGATAGAGCCTTGGTAGGCAATCGTGACCGTTTCAAATCCCCGGTGAGGATGGGTTCCCACGCCGCGGCGCCGGGTCGTGGGGGAGTAGTTTTCCGGCTTTTGATAATCCAAAAGAAAAAAGGGGCTCATTCTTTTTTCAAAATCGGTCGCGGAGGGGAAATAATTGCTGACATGAAATCCGTTTCCCACCCAATGCTCGGGCGCGCCTCTAAAAATCCTCTCAACCGTTCTTTTCATATTGAATCTCTCTCTAGCGTAGCAGACAATCCAAATTCCATCAAGGGCCCATGGTGAAAATCAAGAAAAGCCCGTTTCCATAGCGGATTAAATGAAATCGCCGCTTAATTTTCCCTCCAAGTCCGGCTCCCAGAGCGAAAAACAGCGGGTCAAAATGCTCGGAAGTGGGCGCGGCCAATGCGGCGTGAGGCGCGGCGCTGCGGTAGATTTTAAGTTTGTCGATATCAGCGGCATCAATTTTTGGCTCAAGCCATTGGTCAAACTCCGCAGCCCAAGAATCCGGGGGATCGTTTTTCCCTTCAAAATGGACGCGCCCGAGATTGTGAATGAGGGCCCCGCAGGAGAGAATTAAAATATTCCGTTTTCTTAAGTTAGAAAGAGCTTTTCCCATCTGAAATATTTTTTCCGGGTTTTGACCGGCCGGGACCGACAACTGAACCACCGGAATATCGGCCTTGGGATAAATGCGGGAGAGAGAAACCCAGGCGCCGTGGTCGAGGCCGCGGTTTGGGTTGACTTGAGCTTTGATGTTGGCTCCCAAGAGCAAATTGACCGCTTCTTGAGCGAGTAAAGGATCTCCGGGGCAGGGATATTTCTTGTCGTAGAATTCTCGCGGAAATCCGTAGTAATCGTAAATGATCTCGGGAGAAAGAGAGGCCGTCGCCTCAATGGGGCCGCTCCCGGTGTCCCAATGCCCGGACATCGCTAAAATTCCGTCGGGTCGCGGAAGATCTCTCCCCAAGATTTCCAGGGATTTCGTGTAATCGTCGTCTTCAAAAGCCGGCATCGGCCCAAAATCGCTGACGAAGGCGACAGGCATTAAAGAAGACATGACGATATATTATCTCATTTAAAAAATAATATGATAAAGGCATCGCTTCAAATTAACGGAGGGGAATATGCCTAGAGCTAAAGCGCGTCACATCTTAGTTTCGACCAAGGAACAATGCGAGGAATTAAAAAAACAAATCGAGGCCGGATCCGATTTCGCCGAAATGGCGAAGAAACACTCTTCCTGTCCTTCCAGCAAGCAAGGCGGAAACCTGGGAGAATTTGGCCCCGGGGAAATGGTGCCGGAATTTGACAAGGTGGTTTTTAGCGCGGAAATCGGCAAGGTTCAGGGCCCGATTAAAACTCAATTCGGATATCACCTAGTCGAGGTCACTAGTCGAAGCTGATTTCTATGCGAAAGAGCCGTCTTGCTCTAGCTTTGGCTTGTTTGGGATTCTTTGGGTGCGCCCGTTCGCGCTCTATCATCAAGCGCGATGACGAGGCGGGGTTTGGAAGTTACCGGGCTATCGGGGTTCCCGCCTTTGTCGACCCCCGGGGTCAGGGCCAAAAAATAGCCGATGACGTTAATCACGACTTGGCGGCCTTGACTTATAACCCCGTCGATGGCAAGATCATCGCCAAGATTCTCTCCCAGCATAAGCCCAGCAAGGATTTTGGCTATAGCTTAGAGGCCTTGCAGCTCATTCGCAATCAAACCTCGGCGGATGCCGTCATTATCGGGCGGATGTCTCCTGATTGGAGCGCGGTCTTTGTCATGATGTTTGAGACCAATATGGGAGAACAGGTCTTGCGGGGAATTATCCGCCCCTCGGGGAGAAAAAAGGCTTTCAAAAGTCCAGATGAGGTCGCTTTAGCGGTCGTTAAGGCCATTACGCAATAGGGGCTGATGCCGCAGCCTTTACGCACCTTTGTCATCGACGGCTCAAACGCCGTTTATGCCGTTTTTGGCCCGTGGCCGGAAACCCTTAAAGAGCAAAACCGTTGCGCCTGGGATTTTATTTCCGCTTTGAACGATTGGGTCCTTTCGGCTCCTGAGTTCTCAATTGAGCTGGTTTTTGACGGGTTTTACCGTGAGATTCCCGCGGTCAACCGAGAACGCCTTCGCGTTATTTTTTCAGACGAGGCGAAAGCGGATTCAATTATTCTTGAGCGCATCCAGTCGTTGATTTATTTTAAGGAAAAAGTGACGCTGGTGACGCGGGATCAAGATCTGGCGCAAGAAGCGCGGCGCGAAAACGCGAAAATTTTGGATCCGCAAAAATTTTGGAGCATGATTTCTCGCTCATTTTGATGAAAAATCTAAAGACCGGAGTTGTTTGTTTCTTGGTTTTTATTTCTTTAACCTTAAAAGCGAAGGCTGATTCTATTCAGTCCCAGATTGATGAAATTAATCGCTTAGTCCTCAAAGAAAAAGGGCAAAATTCCTTCAAAATTGAAGAGTTGGATAAAAAGATAGAAAAATTGGGCGTCCGGATTGCCCGTCAAAAGGTAGAGGCGATAAAACCCTTAGGAAAAATCGCTCAAGATTCCCATTGGCCGCTCAAGACCCGGGTTTTTTGCGTGAATTTTTTGGGACTGATTCACGACCCCGGAGTTTTCCCGATTTTGTCTAAAATCCTCCTCGATCCAGTGATGCCCGATGTTTTGCGCTCGGAAGCGGCTTCCTTGATTGCGCAATCTCCCGTTTCTAAAGGCGCGATAAGACAACTCCTCTGTAAAAATTTCTCTCAGAAAAATTTGCCGGAGTTGACCTTGGGTCAGACTTTATTTGAGATAGCGAGAATCGGGTGTCCGCAAACGGATTTACTTTTAAAACAGGCCGAGGCCTTTGGGGACCATCCCTCGGGGAAAAATCGGGTTCTCGCGATTTTAACGGTTCAAGCCCTGGGAGAATCTTTCTCTCTTAAAGCTCCCGCGGCATTATGGCGCCTATTTGTCTTTTATTCTCCGGGCTCGTCCATGAGAAAAGAAGTTCTCAAAGCGCTTTTGAAGCAATCCCAAAGAAAATTGCCGCGCGCCTTCGCCTTTTTTTCGCAAGCCCAAGGCGCCGTTTCATCGGAATCCAGATTTCCCGAAAATGAAATTTTGGCTTTAAATCTTTTGTGCCGTCTTGGAGGGAAAAAAGCGGCCTCGGACCTTCAAAGGGAGCTTAAAAACCCCAATTCTACCGTCCGCGCGGCGGCTGGGAAATTTTTGGCAAAGGCCCAAGGTTCTTGCGCGGATGCCGCGCGGTGATGGTCGAATGCATTCCGCCGCGCGTGGTAAAAGAGCCCTCCAGCACGGCCCAATGGGGCCGTGCCGCCTTGACGACATCGTCTAAAATTCGGTTGACGGCGTTTTCGTAAAAAATTCCCATATTTCTATAGGCAAGAAGATAATATTTAAAGGATTTTAGCTCGATGCAGAGTTGATTGGGGAAATAGACTAGGGTCAATTTTCCGAAATCGGGCAATTGGGTCTTGGGGCACACCGAGGTAAATTCGGGGCATTCGATTTTAATCTCATAGCCTTGATACTGATTGGGCCAGGTTTCCAGGGGCGGCAGGGCCTCGGATTTCCCGGAAAAAGCCAATTCTTCTCCATAGCCATAGACGGAATTTTTTGATTTAGGCATCGATTTTTCTCCTGATGGAATTGATGATGATTGCGGCAAGTCCGAATAGTCCTGCGGCGACGGCTTGCGGATTGGAGAGCAAAAGGCCATGCCTTTGGTAAAAAAATCCGCATCCGATGGGGATCAAAAAAAGGCTTGGCAGAAAGGAAAGAAGGATGTTTTGCCGGATCACTTTTTCAAGCGAGCGGGTCCACTGAAGGGCTTTTAATATTTGCGACAAATCGGTGTTTGCGACGGTGATATCGGCGGCGCTTTTAGAGATGGCATTTCCGGATTCCCAGCATAGTCCGATGTCGGCTAAGGAGAGAGCTTCGGCGTCGTAAAAAGAGGAAGCGAGAACCGCCACTTTTTTCCCCTCGCTTTTTAAGCGCGAGATAATCGCAGTTTTTTCTTCCGGCGACACTTCTGAAAACACGTGGTGAAGCCCCACTTTTTCGGCTAAATGGTGGGTGGATTGATTGCGGTCTCCAGAGACCAGTATCGGGGTAATTCCCATCTCCTTTATTTTTTCCACGGTTTCTTTCGCGCGCGGGCGCAAAGAATCTTTAATCGTAAAGTATCCCAAAAGCCTTAAATCCCTAGCGATGCCGATAAAGGAAATGATTTCTTCGGGCGGGAATGGTGGAAGCGTTGGGAGTTGACAGCCCGATTCTTTAAGCCAAGAAAGATTCCCCGCGCGTATTTCCCCCGCTTTTCCCTTGAGTATAATCCCTTTTCCGGGAATACTCTCCAAGGACTCAGGCGCGGGAAGAGGCTTAGCCCCTAAATTTCTCGCGTAGTGAGCCGCGGCTTGGGCGGAGAGGTGGGGCGAATTTTGAAGAGCCGCCAGCGCCGCGCTAAGAAACTCTTCTCTGGATTCTCCCAGCAAAGACGACGATACAACTTCGAGGTTCCCTTCGGTTAAAACTCCGGTCTTGTCAAACAGCAAGGTGTCTATTTTGCTTGCGCGCGATATGATATTGGCATTTAAAAGACGTATCCCGTCTTTGCTCATCTTCCCGAGGCCAAAAAATATCGCCAGGGGCTTGGCTAGCGTCAAAGCCGGAGGGCAGGCGAGAATCCAAAGGGACGCCAGAGAAGAAAGGGCTAAAAACATTCGGTGGGATGGGGCTTCCAAGGCCCAGAAAATGGAAATGCCGGCCGCTGAAACGATGCTTAATGCCGCGGTCCAGGAAGCGATTAAATCAATAGCGCTTTCTTTCTCAAACTTGTTGCTGGAATTTTTAACAATGGACGATATCATGAGGGCGAAAAGAGAATCTCCCCCATTCGCGGATATCGAGAGGGAAGGCGATTGAACAAAAGATCCGGCGCAGACCTTGGAATTTTTTGTTTTCGGAGAAAGGGCTTTTCGGTCGTTGAGGAGAAATTCATCGACGATTCCGCCGTTCTGAGCCAGGCCGTCGACGGGTATTTCCTCGCCCTTTTTGACGATAATCTCGTCTTGGGGGCGAACTTCTAAACGAGGGGTAAAAAATTCATTGCCATCTTTTGATAGACGGGCGAACCGGGGAATTTTGCGCTTGAGAGATTGCAAGTTTTCCCGATAGAAATTTTTAAAATGAATTTCCAAATACTGTCCCAAGGTGATTAGAAGGATTGTTTCAACGATAAACGGGGCGTAAAAATTGCGATAGGCTTCTGGAATCGTTTCCGGAGCGAAAACGGCGTAAGCCCCGAGAAAAAAAGCTGACCACACGCTGAGCGACACCAGGGTATTGAGCGCGCCTTTTCGAGCCCGAATCTCTTTTTTAAAACCCCTGACAAAATGCCGGCCTCCAAGGACGATCAACAAAAAACAGAGGAGTAATTGTGTGTAAAGAGAGAGGTTGACGTTTCTCCCCAACAGGAGAATCAGCGACAAAATGCAGGCTATGAAAAAATTTTTAGCCAGAAATTTTGCGGAATTTAACTCTCCCTCCAATGTCGATAGAAAGTCCGAGGGAGAAAAGGCGAGATTTCCCGGCCTCGCTTGGGCCGGCATCGATTGCGAAAGCGAAACTTCGCTATCCACGCTGCTGCCAAGCTTGATAGAAAGAATTAAGCCCCGTCCATTTTCCGGTAAAGGCTTGTCCGATAGCGGAACTTAAATCTTCATTGCCCTGGAGATTGGCTAAAAATTGTCCGAATTGCGAGTTTCCAGCCTGGGAAATCATGAAATTGATCATGGATTCGGCTTCGCAGTCCCAAGCGCTTGAGGATACCGACTCATCATCCGGCGGAGCCATGTTGATTAGTTGCGACATTGGGGTTGGATTTTGCCGCATTTGACTTCTGACCAAGGCAAAGAGGTCTTGTTGATTTCCGGCTAGCTGCATGGTTTTCATTTCTTCATATGCGGCTAAACCGTTTTTGACCCAAATCCAATCGGGGTTGGGACGGTGGATGTAATTAGTCAAAACCAATTGGGTGATTTGATATGAAAGCCTGTTGTCGAGGGTCGGGCTGATATAGGTATAAAGAGCTCCTCTGTAAATGACGCCTCGAGACCCGGAAGGCTGCCCCGTCTTTTTATCAAACTCGCTTTCGTTTGGGTAAAAAATGATTTTTAACGGGCTTGAAGGCTGATAATTCATAATCCCCGCGTCAATCATGAGACGATTATAGAGATTTTCCACGGCATTGGCGTATTGAGTCGCCGCGCTTTGTCCCAGGGCTTCGACAAAAAAGTGTTGGGTCTGGGCGTTAGCGGCGCCTTTGAGAGGGGCAAATGAGCTTCGGGTTAAGGCTTGCGGATGATAGACGGCTGATCGCATTCCGGGGTAAGGAACGCAGGCGGACAAAAAGATCGGCAATGCGATTAAAAGAAAAGATATTTTTTTTAGCATAGTTTTTCCTTACTTACTGATATTTAATGGCGATTCCCTTGACTGCGGTGCAGGAAACGCTGACTATATTATAGATAGGAAGAAAGCTATAGAGACTATTGGCGACGGAGACATTGATCAAAGCGTCTCCATTAGATTTTTTGAGAGCCCTTCGAACCGCCGATTCAAGATCGGAATCTCCCCAGGGGACGATGGAAAGCAAAATATATTTGCATGCGCTTCCCGAGGCTGGCCCCATGGCCTTAAACGGGCGGCCCGATTTTAATATTGAAGCCGGATCTGCTTCGCTTTTTGAAACAATGCCTAAGGTTCCCATGGATGTACATCCCGACAAGAAAATAAGAAGCGCGCTTAATGAGAGTAATTTCCAAGACGTATTTTTTTGATGATTTTTCATTTTATTTACCTCTATTGAATTTGACGGGACGAAACTTAAGCGCGGAAGTGGAATAGGGATAACTCCCTCCGTAATAAGGATTTGAGTAATAGTCGTAGGGGCCACCGCCATAATAATATCCGGAACAGGCGGCGGAAGCGCAATTGTTTCCGCGGTTAAGAGCCGAAGAAGCCCAAATAAGGGCCCCGGCCAAGAGAAGGCTTCCAATGGACCAAAGAATTTTTTCCTTGGTCGTCCATTCCGGAATGGGGTCTGAAGCCGAAGTGCGGCAGGCGTCGCACTCGTCACTTCCAAAAGGGTTTAGGAAACAATCGGAAAAACAACCGCCGCCTCGCTCTTTTAATAAAAATGAGTCATTGGGCGGAGCCGGACAAAACATATTTTCTTGCGCGGATATTGTCGTGATTTGATCTGCCAAAAAATCCCGGGGGTAGAGGGGCGCGGGGAAATAAGAGCAGAGAAGATTCGCGCCCAAAAAAAACAAAAAAATTTTCTTAATCATGGATGCGGCGCATTTTCATCTGGGAACGCAAGAAGGGTGAACTTTCCGGCTGATTCCCACCCCATTTTAAAATTTTTAATGGGTAGAGCGATAGGCCCGTTGCGGGGATCGTTTAAAATGACGAGATTCTTTTGAGGGTCGTAACCGTCAAGCGCCATATAATGGCCCTCGGAACCTTTTTTGAGCATTATGATTAATGGGCGTCCGCGGTCGATTTCAGAAAAAATATTATGCGGGCCGGATCTTAAAGAACCCGGAAAGACAGAAACCTTAAACCCGGAATTTTGGAGAAGGTTCTTTAGCTCTTGTCCCGAAGCGCCGCCCATTTTTTGCGCCGTTTTCGCTACGGCATCTAAATCTTCTTGGTTTAGATTTTGGCCGTAGTAAGAGGCGATCATTTCCGCGACGGCAAGACCGCAGAGATTGGGAGACTTTTGGCGGATCGGCGGGGGATAGGTGATGACCGCTTCCGATGAAAGGGGATAACGCCCTTTATAAAAATTTTTTTCTGAAAGTCTGGGGAGGTTGCTTGTTTGGTTGTTTCTGGAATTTCGGGAAGAATGGATGAGCCCGCAGGCGGTAAAGAAAACAAGCCCAATTGCGGGGAAAAAGATTTTTTGCATGGCGCTTTTCAGTTCTTATATTACATAAATAGCCGCAGGGAGATTGATTTAAATCAATAAGGCCTATTGAGTTCAGTCATTGGGGCTTTGATGGGCAAGCGCTATGATGGAATTAGGTTCGGTAGTAAAGGAGGGTAGTATGAAAAAAATATTAGTCTTGGTTTCCAGCCTGTTTGTCTTTGCTCCCCAGGTTTTTGCCCAAGTGTCGGTTCTTCCCGGAGAAGCGGCGTCGGAATTTGCCATCGGAGTTGAGCGAGGGATTTACTTTATGAAACCTGTCGACCCCTTTCAGATTCCTCAGTGTCAGGTTGTTGATGCTCGGTTCTTCGCGCCACTGAGCTTGTCCCAAGCCCAGAAGACGATGGCCCCTTGCTTAGCGGCAATTTCACAAAGATACGGCATTCCGGTTAACATCAAAGTCGGAACGCCCCACAGCGGTCCTTATAAGATGGATGCCCAGGTCGAGATTTTGATGTTCAATGTCTCGCGCGCCCTTCCGATTACCCATCCCTTAGTCCGCGATTTAGATTACGGTTTGTCCCGCAGAAAAGGAAAAATATTGGGTTATCACGCGCGGGTCTTGGTCCCTGGACACTTCGAGCCAAAAGCCTAGTTACATTTTTTACTAAACTTAAGAGGCCCCAACTTTATCTGGGGCCTCTTTTAATTGGCGCAAAGGTTAGCGATTTCCTCCAAAATGAAACTGTCCGTCATTATTCCGGCGCGCAACGAAGCTTTAAATTTGGAAGCAACCCTTAAAAGCTTATCCGAGAAATTAAATTCAGAGAATATCGAGCATGAAATTTTAGTCATAGATGATCATTCCAGCGATGAGACGATGGAAACTCTAAAGCGCCTTTCTTTGGAAATTCCCTATTTGCGCGTTCTTAAGAGCCCCTCTCCGCACGGATTTGGATTGGCAATTCGAACGGGACTTGAAGATTTTCAAGGCGACGCGGCGGCGATTTTTATGGCGGATGGTTCTGATTCACCGGAGGATTTAGTCGCTTTTTTTAGAGCAATGGAGGCGACAAAGGTTGACTGCGTTTTTGGATCTCGTTTTATTGCTGGCGGTAGAACTGTTGAGTATCCTATTTTAAAGCTCATTCTCAATCGCTTGGCTAATGGTTTCATTCGTCTTTTGTTTGGAATTGATTATAACGACACGACCAATGCCTTTAAACTTTATCATCGCCGAGCTTTAGAGGGCGTCAAGCCCTATTTAAGCAGGCATTTTAATTTGACGGTAGAGCTTCCTCTTAAGGCGATTATTCGGGGTTATACATGGGTGGTTCTCCCCAATCAATGGCGCAATCGAAAAAAAGGTTTTTCGAAGCTTAAGATTAAAGAGATGGGATCGCGGTATTTGTTTATCGTTCTTTATTGTCTGATTGAAAAGTGGCTTTCAAGAGGCGATTATTCTCAAGGGCCGATTCAATTTCGACCGAAGCCTTTTCAAAATTAAATTGTGATTTCAATTGTCATTCCATGCTTCAATGAACGAGAAAATATTGAACGCTTCCCAGAATCTCTTTTCCCGATTCTAAGGTCTCTTGGCGAAGAGTTCGAGATCGTTATCATTGATGACGGCTCCAACGATGGGAGTCAAGAAATATTAAGACAGTTTAAAAACTCCCAACAAATCAAACTCATCATTCATCAGGAAAACCGCGGCTTGGGAGAAGCGCTTAAAAGCGGTTTTTCCCAATCTATCGGTGAATGGATTGTGGTTTTAGACGCGGATTTAACCTTTTCTCCTGGGCAGATTCCTCGGTTAATAGAAAATCAAAAGCGCCATTTATCCGATATGGTTTCAGGTTCTCCATGGATGGGGGATGAAACCGTTTCCCAGGTTTTGTTTTGGCGGCGGGCTTTAAGCCGCCTGGCCAATTTTTCTTACCGCTTAGCTTTGGGAATTCCCTTGTCTTCGTTTACGTCCATTTTCCGCTTATACCGAAGTTCTTGTCTCAAGAGCCTTGCCATTCAAAGCGGAGGTTTTGAGATTAATGCCGAAATTGCGGCTCTTTTTTGGATTCGCAGGTTTAAGATTTCAGAAACCCCCGCGAGGTTGACCAAGCGAGAATACGGAAAATCGAAATTAAATCTATCTAAAGAATTACTCTCTCATCTTCGCCTGATTTTAAGATTGATAAAACTTGTTAGAATGAATCCATGAAAACGATTATTCTCAGTTTAATGAGCGGCGCCGGGTGCGGTTTCCTTTTCGGTTTTTTGCGTTTGCCGGTTCCGGCTCCGCCGACATTGGCCGGAATTGCCGGAATCGTTGGAATTTTTCTTGGTTATTCGATGGTCGTTTTGATTCGCCGTTAGGCTTACAAGGAGCTTAAATCGGCGGAAGGCCGAGTTGCTTACAGACTTTCCGGGCCGCGAAATCTTCCATCTCAGGGTGCCGCGTAATGGGAACTTCTTTTTGATTGACGGGATTTTGATAAATCGAGTACTTTCCGCCCTCTCGTATCAGAACGCATCCGTTGTCGGTGAGATATTTAACCAAGTCGCGTCTCTTCACGATTCCTATTCTATATTTTTACTGAGGGAGTCTCAAGAGCCGCGCCTCGAAGATTTTGTATCCAGAGCCTTCGCCTTTGCGCCGCCTTTGATCTTGAAGGTCTTGACGACGTTTTGAAAGACGGTTTCCTGATGACAGCCGATTTTGGGATCGCAAATATAGGCGATGACATAAAACCCGTTCTCATCCGGCAAGACGATTTCCTCATCCTGCAGCGCGCTCGTCTTGGTCCCATATGCTTCCTTTGTCCCGTTCCAAGGCTGGGGCATTTGCGGAACCGCTTCGGTGGTCACAAAATGAAATCCCTTTTTATTTTTGAGAGGGAAAGGTTTTTCGCGAAAATAGCCGCCGGTTCCAGGCTCCATTGCGTCAAGCCGCCTGTTGCGGATATACTGTTCGGGCGTGTTGTTCCCAGCGACCGTTCCTTTAATGTAGCGCTCAACCCGGATTATGGATGTTCCCGCAGGGCTGTGAAAATCAACGGTCAAGTAAACCCCGCTGGCTTCTGTTTCGTCAACCCTCCAAGAACCGGGAATAGAGCAAGAGAAAGAGCGCTGTGGATCCGAGTAAAGAACTTCGGCATTCCCTGATTTGTTCCCATTTTTTGGGGGAGCGCCCTGGGGACTCTTAGAACATGCCGTCCAGAGTAGAGAAATGAGCAATAAAAACGGTAGGGGTTTTTTTATCATTTTTTTAAGCGCTCGCAATTTTCCCCATAGATGCCGCATGACAATGTCCAATCAATTTGAGAAGACATTTCATTGGAAGATGAGGCGCGCAAATACTGAACTCCTTCAATGAGGTTGCGAATCTTAAGCGCTTGAGCGCTTGATGCGGCCCCATGATTTCTGAGCGCCATATTTTTTGCCAAATGGAGCATCCCGTTGGCCGCCTGCTCGCGGCTGAGACCTTGCTTTTTAAGTAGAGAAGCTATTTCCGGGGCCATATTTTTACCATACCGCATCGCATCCGTTAAGTAGCCGATCTTGATATAGAGATTTCGCGCCTGAAATGCCTGAGCTGTATCCCATTCTTCGAGTTTTCTTGTCGTTTTTTGTATCAAATCGTTGGAGTCGGAGATTAATCGTCCTATCCTTGCGTCATAATCGCGACCGAGAACGCTTGCCTTGGAGAACTCCTTGGAGTCGCCGGCGAGGCTGAGTTTTGCTTTAAGCCACTGAACCATTTTTTGAGCGCTTGCGGCCGAAAGAGGCGCGGTCAAGATGATTGCCTCAGGGGGAGGCGCGGACAGATTTTGGTCGCTCTCTCTCTGTTCCCGCATGATTTTTTCGGCGGTCTTAAAAGTCGCGACGCTTGAACCATAGAGAGACGTGTAGAGGTCATTGACACTATCTGAGAATTGCCGTGGGTTGTGGACAAAAGGAAGGACTCTTCCGTAGAAATAAGGATGCTCCATGGCTTTTTTTGGATTTTTAAGCGCGGCATATGAGAGATATCGGGCTTCCGTTAAAAAAGCTTCTTGTTCCTCTTCGATGTAATCGCGCCCGGGCAGGAGATTGGCATAGGCGAGAGACTGTAGATGATCCTTTCTTTGCTGCCAGGTATGGGTGAATTCATGAGCTAAAATATTGTCGTATTTTTCGAGATAGCCCTTGAGGGCTTGGGGGTGTTTCGCGAGGTAGCGATTCCCTGCTCTAAAATCGGAGATAAGTTGTTTCTTGTTTGGTAGTCCTTCAAAAACATAGTCGGCGTTTAAAACGACGCGATCCCCCTGCGGCGTCCACTGGTAAAACGCTCCCGAATTATCAGTTTCCAAAACGAAGATAGGCGGAAGGGTTATTTTACCGTTGACCTTAAGGCGTTCTAAAACCTTGCGTCCCTCCGGATTCTGCGAGAGTTTGGCGATCACCTGTTTCTGGAGAACGCGGCTGAGGGAATTCTCCTGAGCATTGTAAGCGGGGAGAGCTTTGAGGCCACTTGAATATTTGCCAAGAGCTCTATTGATGAGCGAAGAGGGCGTTTCTTCTCCGTCAAACCGCGCGCGGAGTTTTTGGTAGGAACCCAGGATATCAGCTTGGAAATGAGGGTCTGATTGAAGGAATTTTTTGAACCCGGGGTCATGGGCCGCGAAGAGATTGAGCTTTTTCTCAAGAAGTTCTTTTTGTTTGGAGCAAGATTCAGGGAACTGAGCGCAGATCTTTCGGGTATAGCCGATTTCCGCCGCGGCGCTTTCGATGGATGTTTTGGAAGGGTGGTTTGATCTCGCGCCGAACCGAGAACTAAACAGGCATTCCCCTTC
The DNA here is from genome assembly GCA_021810245.1 of bacterium. GTDB lineage: Bacteria > Elusimicrobiota > Elusimicrobia > UBA1565 > UBA9628 > JAKAQV01. The sequence continues at coordinate 15,856 of JAJZJF010000014.1, read as the reverse complement.
AATAGTGTCGAGAGTCTGGTATCTCGGCGAAAGGACATGTGCGGTTTCGGGGTCGAGGCGGCAATTGGCGCTGACCAGGCGCCGACCAATTTCTGATTCTTCTTGATCTGGGGACATGGAGGGCTTTTGCTTTGAGAGAAAGGATTTGATCCAGAGTTTGTAATTAAAGGCTTGTGTTGTGTCTTTGGCGTATTCTTTCTTGGTGACCAGGCGCCCGTCCGGCGCGCGGAGATGTTCCGTCTCAAAGCGGTAGCCAAGGCAGAGAAAATTTTTCTTTTCCTTTTTCGATATGGGCGTGTCCTGAAGATTGAGAGGTTGTGATGAATCTTTCGCGAAAAGATAAGGGGCGCCGCCAAAAATTAAAGTCGCCAGCGTCCAAGAAATAAAGAGTCTCTTGGGAAACACAAACTTAGTATTGCAGTCGCTGCCAGTCTTGTCAAGAGTTTAGAGATGCCCGCGTCTGGTTTTCGGGTTGACAGGAAGCGATTCTTCCGCTACACTTTTGGAAGCGAACTTAAAAATAATGTTGAGAAAGAAAGGACTTGTCTGGGATATCCTGTTAGGGGTTTTTTTAACCTCTTGTGTTTCTTTGGGCTATCGTTTCCCCTCGGCTTTTCCCGTCTTTAGGTCTTTTGAACGTAAATTCTATGATTGGAGATCCACTCTTCGACAAGATTTAAGTTCCGGCCGTCAAATCGCCATTATCGCCATTGACAATAATTCGATCGCCCAATTGGGGCGCTGGCCTTGGCCGCGGACTAAGATTGCCGAACTCTTGGGTAAGCTCAAAGAGGCGCAGGCGGGAGTTATCGGCCTTGATATCGTTTATTCCGAGCCGGAAAACGACCGCGGAATCAAAGCCCTTCAAGCCATTGATGAGAATTACCAGCGTCTGACCGAATCCCGCAAGATTTTTGATCGACATCATTTATTTGAGGCTTTGATTTCATCTGAAGAAGCTCGCTTGGATGCGGATGCGCGCTTGGCTGCGGCGATTCAAAAATCTGGGGATGTTGTTTTGCCGCTTATTTTTACCGAAAGAGGGTATGAACATTCCCAAGCCGCGGCGACTCCTCCTCTATTTTCAAGCGCGAGCGTTCGTTTGGCGGTAACCCCTGGCATGAACCAAGCGCTCATTCCTAAGGGCTTTGATCCGGCGTACCCAATCGCTATTTTCGCTCAAGCCGCTCTTGGGGTTGGACATGCCAATCTAAAACCGGACTCCGATGGAATTTTAAGGCGCGTTTATCCCGTGATGGGCTATGAAAATTCCTATATTCCGGCTTATTCCTTGGCTTTGGCATTGGCTTATGAGAAGGTGTCGCCTTCTTCGGCGACTTTTTCTCCAGGTCAATCCGTTAATTTTGCCCAGACTCATATTCCCCTTAATTCCAGAAGCCAGATGATGATTTTATTCAACGGGCCTTATCGCACTTTTAGATACTATTCTTTTAGCGATGTGATGAACGGGCACGTGGATATGGAGGCGTTTAAAAATAAGATTGTGCTGGTGGGATTAACTGCGACCGGCATCGCCACTCCATATGCCACTCCCTTGTCTCCTTTAATTCCGCCGGTCGAGGTCCTCGCCAATATTACCTCTAATATTTTAGAAGGACGCTTTATCTCACGCCCACCCTGGGCGCCCAAATTAGAATGGGGTTTGATCGCCCTGGTTGGGGCTTTTGTGATTTTAGCCTTGCCGTTTCTTTCCGCTTTCTGGGGTTTTGCGCTGAGTTTTATACTGTTTGTGTTCATCTTGGGCGCCGGGAGTTATTTTTTCCTCCTTGGGGAATGGGTTAAAACCAGTTATCCGGCTATTTTATTGGCTTTAGGATACCTGATTGGGGTTGTCCGGCGGTTTTTCGTGACTGAAAAAGGCAAGGAATTGGTTGAGGCTTCCGCCATTGAGACCAACAAGATGTTGGGGCTTTCCTTTCAGGGTCAAGGAATGCTGGACCTCGCTTTTGAAAAATTTCGCCTATGTCCTCTGGATGAGGCGATGAAGGAAGTTCTCTACAATCTCGCCTTGGATTTTGAGCGAAAAAGGCAATTCGCCAAGGCCGCTTCGGTTTTGGATTCGATCGCTAAAAAAGACCACAAATATAAAGATGTTCAATCTAAAATGGCGGTTCTTAAGTCCGCCGCCAATGGCGCGGTTTTGACCGGCTCTATCGGCGCTAAAAAAGAGGGAACCGTCGTCATTGCCGCGGGAGCGGCTAAGCCAACCCTGGGCCGATACGAGATTCAAAAAGAACTGGGCCGCGGCGCGATGGGCATTGTCTATTTAGGCAAGGACCCTAAAATCAACCGTTGGGTCGCGATTAAGACAATGAGCCTTGGAGAAGAGGCGGATCCCCAATCCATCAAGGAAATTAAAGAGAGATTTTTCAGGGAAGCGGAGGCGGCTGGGAAATTAAATCATCCCAATATCATCCGTATTTTCGACGCTGGAGAAGAAGACGACGTGGCCTATATTGCCATGGAGTTTTTGGAGGGCCAAAGTCTGGCGGCCTACACTGAAAAAGGGCGCTTAATGCCTCTTAAATTGGCGATGGAGTATGTCGCGACTGCGGCGGACGCTTTGGCATATGCGCATCAGCAGGGAGTTGTTCATCGAGACATTAAACCCGCCAATATCATGATTCTCAAAGACGGCAGCCTTCGCGTCGCTGATTTCGGAATCGCCCGCGTGATGACCTCTTCTAAGACGGCAACTGGGACCGTCATGGGAACCCCCGCTTATATGAGTCCCGAGCAAGTCGCCGGGAAAAAAGTCGATGGGCGCGCGGATATTTTTTCCCTCAGCGTGGTCCTTTTTGAACTCTTAACCGGGGAAAAGCCGTTTAAAGGAGGAGACGGCATCGGGGCGCTTCTCTTTCAGATCGCCAACGACCCCCATCCTGATCCCCTTTCGATCGTGCCTTCTCTTCCGCCTTCTGTCTCGGTAATTTTAAACCGAGGCTTGGCAAAAAATCCGGAGGCGAGATATCAAAGCGCGGCGGAGTTCGCCCGTGATATCCGCGCTTGCTATAGAGCTCTCAAAGTCCAGGTATGAAGCCTCTTTTTGAAGCGGCGGGACTGACGGATATCGGGCGCGCTCGGAGTAATAACGAGGATTCGTTTTTCTGCGACGGGGATAAAGGAATTTTTATCGTCGCCGACGGAATGGGCGGACACAATTCTGGAGAGGTGGCGAGTTCTTTAGCGGTTTCTCTGGTGAAAGATTTTTTGACTCAAAAATGTTCCGGCGATGAATGTCGAGTTTCCTCCGCCGATTTGGAGGCTGCGGTCAAGGCGGCCAACAGCCTCGTCTATGAAAAAGGGCACTCAATGAGCAAGGATGCTGGGATGGGAACCACTCTTGTGTGCGCTTGCGGGGATGGAAAGACCTTGACCATGGCGCATGTGGGAGACAGCCGCGGATATCTTTTAAGACAAGGAGTGTTATCTTGTCTGACCGAAGATCACTCGGTTGTCCAGGAACAAGTCAGAAGGGGCCTTATCCGCGAAGAAGAAGCCGCGACTTCGGAACTCCAAAATCTTTTAACCCGCGCGGTAGGATCCAACCCGGATGTGGAAGTGGATATCTCCACGCATCCTCTTTCTTATGGAGACACGATTTTACTGGCTTCCGATGGCCTGACAAAAATGGTCGCGGATTTTCGCATTCAAGAAATTTTGTCGCGTCAAGAAGGCGTAAAAAATATAGCAGCGAACTTAATCTTGGAAGCAAATCAAGCCGGCGGGATTGATAATATCACGGTTGTGGTCGCCCGATTGGAAAGAGGCGAAAAAAAGGCGCCCTTGAGGGCTTCGTGGTCTAAAATGAAATCAATCTTTAGAGGGGAGAATGCCAAAACTTCTTCTTAAGTTCAACGCGGCGGTGCTTAAGGAAATTAATTTAAAGAAAGGCCCTCTCTTGGTTGGGAGAGCCCCCAACAATGATATCGTGATTAATAATCCCGCCATCTCTTCTAATCACTGTAAAATTACGCTGGAAGGAGACACCTATTATGTCGAGGATCTCGATTCGACCAATGGGACCTATGTCAATGAAAAGCGAATTAAAAAATGCGGGCTCCATCATCAAGACGTCATTGGAGTTGCTAAACACTCCTTAGTCTTTATCCAGGATTCCGATCCCGGGGCGGGAGACAAAACTATCTTCCTGACTCCGGAGAAACAATCCGAAATTTTCTCTCAGTCGGCTAAAACTCCGTCTAAAATTGGGCGTTTGCGGGTTTTAAAGGGCTTGGAGGGTTCTCCGGAATACGAGCTTAAGGGGCTTTCAACCTATATCGGCAAATCCGATCGTGTTCAAATCCCCATTAAAGGGACGGGCCTTTTTGGGTCGGCGCCCGAGGTAGTCGCTTCTATTTACCGCAAGCCCGAGGGGTATGTCTTAATTCCGGTTGTCTCCAGATATCCTCTAGTCAATGGCGAGAAAATCGCCGTCACCACTCTCTTAAAGGACGGAGATATTATCGTTTGCGGCGGGACGACTTTTCAATTTGTCTTGGAGGATTCCGCTCATTAGAATTTTCGCGATATTCCAACAGACCAGTCTCTCCCTGGAATGATTTGTAAAGTAAATGGCGATTTGAAAAAATGCCGGGCCGCCCAGCCGCTGGCAAAACCCAAGGCCATGCCTCCAATAGTGTCTGTCGGGTAATGTCCGCGCGCTTCTACTCTTGCCGCCGCGTCCGCCACGGGCAAAAGAGTCAGAAGATACACCATCGGATGATCCGATCCGTATTCATAAATAAAAGGAGAGACAAGGGCCGCAGTGTTAGACACGTCGCTGGAGGGAAAGCTTTGGCTTTGAGGTCCGGAAAACCAGGCGTTGGCCCCCAGGTCTTGAGTTGGGCGGGCCCTTTGAAAGGCGTATTTCATTCCAGTGTTGGAAACAGAGGCGATGACTGCGGAATCAAGACTCTGCCAAAGAGTTTTTCCAAAACGTGTTTGAGCTCCATCCCAGATCGCGCTTCCGGCCGTGAGGGTCGTCATCGCCAGCGGGAAATAAGGGGTCGTAAAAAGAGCCCATGGTCCGCTGATGTGAGGGCTTTTGGGAGAACAATCAATTAGATTGGGACAAGACAGGGCCACTTTTGGCATCAGAAAAAAAGCGAGTAAAAAGAGGCAAACCCGCGAATTTTTAATGTTTGGAATTAGGAAGAAAATATTTTTCAACGAAGGAAGTGTCAAAATCTCCGGAGAGAAAATCTTGGTGGGAGAGGACTTTTTTATGAAAATCTCGGGTGGTTTTAATTCCTGGGGTCTGAAGTTCCGACAGAGCGCGAAGGCTTCTTTTGACGGCGCTGTCTCTATTGGAAGAAAAAACGATGAGTTTGGCAATCAGACTATCGTAAAAACTGGGCACGGTGTATCCCGAATAAATATGAGTGTCAAGACGCACTCCGCATCCGCCCGGAAAAACGACTTCCGAAATTTTTCCAGGAGACGGCGCAAAATTATTGTCCGGGTCCTCGGCGTTGATTCGGTGTTCTATAGAATGAAAATGGATTTCAGAGGCTCGGGCTTGGTCAAATGGAAGCTTTTCTCCCGCGGCTAGGCGAATCTGGGTGTTGACCAGATCAAGACCGGTGACCGATTCAGTGACTGGATGTTCGACTTGAAGCCGGGTATTGACCTCGATAAAATAGAAATTGCCATCTGGCCCCAACAGAAATTCGACGGTGCCGACATTGGAATACTTCGCGGCCAGGGCCAATTTTCGCGCCGCTTCCTGCATTTTTGCCCGAATTTCCGGGGTGACCTTGGGGGAAGGCGATTCCTCGATTAATTTTTGATGCCGCCTTTGGACGGTGCAGTCTCTTTCCGGAAAAGCGACGGCGTTTCCAAAATTATCGCTGGCGATTTGAATTTCCACGTGCCGCGGGCGTTCGATAAATTTTTCGATATAGACCGAACCGTCTCCAAAAGCGGCTTGGGCCTCGCTTTGGGCGAGTTTGAGCTGCGCTTCTAAATCTTTGGGATCGCGGACAAGCCTGAGCCCTTTTCCGCCTCCGCCCGAGGCGGCTTTGACCATGACCGGGAAACCCACGGCCTGGGCTTCCTTCATAAAATGTTCATCGACCAGGCCTTGAGTTCCAGGAACGACCGGCACTCCTGCTTCCCGGGCTAAGGCTTTGGCGGTGCTTTTATATCCAAGTTTTCGGATGGCGGAAGCCGAGGGGCCGATAAAAACAATCCCGTTTTTGGCGCAGGCCTCTGCAAAGTCCGCGTTTTCAGAGAGAAATCCGTATCCGGGGTGGACGGCTTCGGCTTGGCTTATGCGCGCCGCCGTCAAAAGGGCTTCAGAATTAAGATAGCTTTGTTTGGCTGGGGCCGGGCCAATGCAATAAGCCTCATCGGCCATCCGCACATGCATGGATTCACGATCGGCTTCGGAATAGACGGCGACCGATTGGATTCCCATTTCGCGGCAGGCGCGAATAACGCGGAGAGCGATTTCGCCTCTATTGGCGATCAAAATCTTCTTAAACACGATTATTTTCCGTCTGGCTCGATAAACATCAAGGCTTGTCCGTAAGCGACGGGGCTCGATTCTTCAACTAAGATGCGAGCTACTTTACCGGAGGAGGAAATTTTGACTGGGACGCTTTTTCCCGGCAAGGTCTCGATATAACCGATTGATTCTTCCGCTTGAAGAGAAATCCCTTCCTCTACTTTTTGCGGGTGTCCTGGCCTAGACCAATGAAAAGTTCCTATCGCGGGGGCCGATATGCATTGATAATGGGGGGCGGGCATTTCCGCGAAGGATTCATCGGCATGTTCTGAAGTCGAAAATCCAAACCCGGATCCCTTTTCTTTAAGAGAGACCTGCGTTAAATCCGTGCTTTTGACCCAATTAAGAATCTCTTTAATCTCTTCTGTTCTCATATTTGTTCCCTTAAGACGTCCAAGGCCATTTTAGCAATTTTAAAAAGCCGGGGGCCGAGGTTCTATTTTCTCTGGTGAAAGACAAAGGCCCATGGCAATAAATGACCCGCGGTCGTTTCTAATACTTTGGAAAAAGGGTCTTTTAAAGAGACGTCCACTAATAAAACTGGGCTCGCGTGTCCGGCAAACTCCATGATTACTTGTCGGCAAGCTCCACAGGGTTTTGGCGATTTGGTCGCGACGCAGAGAGCAATTATTTTTTTATCCCCGCTGGCGACGGCGTTAAAAATGGCGTTTCTCTCCGCGCAGATGCTCAGACCATAAGAAGAATTTTCGACATTACATCCGGAATAAATTTTTCCGGAGGAGGCTAAAACCGCCGCCCCGACCGCGTAATGAGAATAGGGGCAATAAGCGCTTTTACGCGCTTTGAGCGCAAGATCAATGAGCTTGTTTTTTTTAGCGCGGCTGAGCGTCTTGCGGTCTTGAGGCATTAAATATATTTCCCAATAATCAAGGACAGTTTCTTTTTCGCCGCAGGCTTAATGGCCTTTGGAGCGGTGACAATTGAGTGTTTCATGGCTTGGGGGCAAGAGCATTGGGGATTGCGCTTGGCGATATCGGAGATGGATGAAATAAGAAGCTTTTGAGCGTTCTTAGAATTGTCATGCATGACGGAGGTCACGATGTCCGCGGAAACTTCTTCTCCATCTTTCCAACAATCATAATCGGTGACCAGGCTGATAAGAGAGTAGCACAGTTCGGCTTCTCTGGCGAGTTTTGCCTCGGTTGCGGCCGTCATGCCGATGACGGAGAATCCGAGGCCCTTATAGAAACGGGATTCAGCCTTGGTCGAAAAAAGAGGTCCCTGCATACAGAGGTAAGTTCCCCCTTGATGGGTCGAAACTCCCAGGGTTTTTGATTTTTCAAAAAGGATCTTCGATTGATCGAGGCAAAATGGCGTGTGAAAAGCCGTGTGGGCGACGATGCCGTTTCCAAAGAAAGTGGCGGCGCGGCCATGAGTTAGATCAAAAATCTGGTCTGGGAAAACGAAATGCCGCGGAGCGATTTCTTCTTTTAAAGATCCGACCGCGGTTACCCCGATTAAGCGTTCAACGCCGACCGATTTAAGCGCCCAGATATTGGCCCGCACATTGATTTCTTGCGGCAAAATAGTGTGCCCGTTCCCGTGCCTTGCCAGAAAAGCGCAGGGAACTCCGGAAATTTCGCCTAAAATCAAGGGAGCGGAAGGCTCTCCAAAGGGAGTTTTTACCTTGATGAGGCGCTTGTTGGAGAATCCGTCCATATCATAAAGACCGCTTCCCCCGATGATTCCAACTTTCGCTTTTTTGCTAGAAGATGATTTCATATGATTTCCTTTACTTGTTTATTTTATTAAACGGTGGCGACTTTTAAATTTTCCTGTGTCGGAACCGGAAAGCGAGAACAGAGTTTTTTAACCTCGCCTCTAATTGCTTTAAGCCCGGCCTCATCCTTGGATTTTGACAGAGCTTCATCAATGAGACTGGCAATGTGGATCATTTCTTTTTCTTTCATTCCGCGCGTCGTGATGGCCGGAGTTCCAATGCGGATTCCGGAGGCGATAAACGGTTTTTGCGGATCATATGGAATTGAATTTTTGTTGACGGTGATCCCGGCTTTATCCAAAGCCTCTTCGGCTTCTTTCCCGGTGATATTTTTTGCTCGAAGGTCGACGGAAAACAAATGACAGTCGGTTCCGTCCGCGACAATCCGGAAGCCCTTTGATTTTAATTCCTCCGCCAGTTTGCGGGCGTTGGAGAGAATTTGGGCCTGGTATTGCCGAAATTCCGGCTTAAGGGCTTCTCCAAAGCAGACGGCCTTAGCCGCGATAATATGCATCAAGGGTCCGCCTTGAATTCCCGGAAACATGATCTTGTCGAGATTCGCTTGATGGGCGGATTTAGAAAGAATAAGCCCGCCTCTGGGTCCGCGCAGGGTTTTGTGGGTGGTCGAGGTGACAAAATCCGCCAAGGGTACGGGAGAAGGATAAATTTCCGCGGCGATAAGCCCCGCATAATGGGCGACATCGGCAGCGAAAAAAGCTCCCACGGAATCCGCAATCTTTTTAAGGCGCGCCCAATCAAATTTACGGGAATAGTTCGAGGCTCCGGCAAAGATTAAGCGCGGCTTGTGCTCCAAGGCCGAACGCTCGGCCTCGTCATAATCAATCAGCTCGGTTTCCCTGGAAACGTTCATTGGAATAATATTGAAATATTTTCCAGAAAAGTTGAGGGGATGTCCATGAGAGAGATGCCCCCCGTGGGCTAGGTTGAGGCCCATGACCGAGTCTCCGGGTTTTAAAACCGAAAGATAGACCGCCATATTGGCCTGGGTTCCGGAATGGGGCTGAACGTTGGCGTGCTCGGCATGAAAAAGGTTTTGCGCCCGTTCAATCGCCAGTTTTTCCGCGATATCCACGAATTCACAACCCCCGTAATAGCGTTTTCCCGGATATCCCTCGGCGTATTTATTGGTCAGAATCGAGCCTTGGGCTTCCAAAACCGCGGGAGAGACATAATTTTCGGAAGCGATGAGTTCGAGATTGTCTCTTTGCCTTTCAGTTTCAAGACGGATGGCGCGGTAAATCTCAGGGTCTTGGCGTTCGAGAATAGAGCTCATTTTTGCGCTCCCGTAGCTGCGGCGTTTTCGGGGGGGCAAACGGCGAAAGCTTCAGACGCGGGGATTTTCCCTTCTCTTAAGATGCGAATGGTTTTGCCAGTTGCGTCAATGACGCTGGACTCTCCGCCCGGGGTGTTTCCGGCCGCGACGATATAATCGACGACTCCTCTGAAAGTGGAGATCACGTCTTCTCCCTTAGACAGCGCCGGAGAACCGGAAATATTGGCGCTAGTCGACACCCAAGGCGCTCCCGAGGCCTTGATAATCTCGTTGAGTAAAGGATGATTAGGGACGCGAATGGCCACCGTCTGATATTCCGGAAAGGTTAATATTTTCCCTTGTTGCGTGGGCTTTAAAACCAAGGTTAAAGCTCCCGGCCAAAATTTTTGCGATAATTTCTCCGCTTGTTCGGTCCATTGAACCCATTTTTTGGCTTCTTCTACCGACCAGACTAAAACCGGAAGTGGTTTGACGCTGGGGCGGGCCTTAATCTGATAGATTCGCCGGGAAGCGGCCTTAATTAGGCCAGTCGAACCCACGCCGTAAACGGTGTCGGTCGGAAAGATGATGATTCGGCAAGCCTTTGCGGCAGCGGCTAAGGTTTGAATGGATTCTTCCGGCAGCTTTCCAGCCTCTCCTAAATGAAAAATTTTCGTATCAACTTTGAGGCCCATGAAATAAGTCTCCTTTGGGATGAATCATCACGACAAATTCTCCGAGAACGGTTTCCTTTGCCTGCACTTGGGCTGAGACCTCGCTGAGCGTCCCATAAAACCATTCCTCATGTATTTTAGAAATTTCTCGGGCGACCGCGCACTGGGCCGTTGAAACAAAAACCTCGGAAAGCTCTCTCATCAGATTTTTGACGCGAAAAGGAGATTCATAAATGACGATAGTTCTCTGAAGGGGGACCAGGGTTTCTAAAATGCGTTTTCTTTTTCCCGGGGCTCTGGGTAAAAAACCCAAAAAAATAAAAGAGTCGGCGGGCAGTCCGGAAGCGGCCAAGGCCGTTACGACCGCGCTGGGGCCGGGAATCGCCGAAACCTCTATCTTTTCTCTTCTAGCCAAGGCGACAATCTTGTGTCCGGGGTCAGAGATCCCCGGAAGGCCGCCGTCAGAAACCAAGGCAAGGGATTTTCCGCTTTTGAGTTCGTCAATCATTTGCCTTAAAATTTTCGGATTATATTCGTCGTATCGTTTGAGCGGGGATGAAATTCCAAAATAAGAAGTGAGGATTCGTGTCCTTCGGGTGTCTTCGCAATAAATAATAGAAGCTTTTTTGAGCGCTTCAAGCGCGCGGGACCCCATATCGCCCAAATTCCCGATGGGGGTGGGCACGATCGTCAGCATTACAGGCTCTTAGAGGCAAGACCTTCTTCCGCTTCTATTTTAAGGAAGGCCTCAACCACTGCGGGATCAAACTGCGTTCCCGCTCCTTTTTGCAATTCCGCGATGGCTTTTTCCCGCCCTAAGGCTTTCCGGTAGGGGCGATCGGAGGTCATGGCGTCCCAAGCGTCTATGACGGCGACAATGCGAGAGCCGAGCGGTATTTTTTCTCCTTTCAGTCCGCTGGGATATCCGCGCCCGTCATACCATTCCTGATGGTGGAGAACCATCTGAGCGACCGGGCCTAAAAATTTAACCGGGGCCAAGATTTGATGCCCGATCAAGGGATGTTTTTTCATCTCTTCGTATTCTTCCGCCGTCAACTTTCCAGGTTTGTTGAGGATGGCTTCGTCAATTCCGATTTTTCCGATATCGTGAAGCAACGCCGCATATTCGACGTAGCGAGCGTAAACAGGGTCGAGATCGAGGGCCTTGGCCAGCCTCTTGGCCCTGCTGGAAGCTCGGTCAGAGTGCTCGTGGGTATAATGATCCTTGGAGTCCACTGCCCGGGCCAGAGTCTTGACCATTTCGAGATAAAAAGTTTCCAAACGATCGAAGAGCTCCAGGTTATGAAAGGTAATGGCCGCTTCTGAGGCGAGAATTTTTAGAAATTTCGCGTTATGGTCTTTGAAAGGAGCCGCGTTTCCGGCGGCATGAAGATTGAGAACTCCAATAGGCTTTGACTGAATTAAAAGCGGCATTGATAAAAACGGGTGGGCGTGGTTTTGGGAAGACAGATATCGCGGGTCGGAAGAGGGGTCTTCGATGAAAATAGTTTGGGCTTTGGAGAACGCTTCCCCGGCGATTCCTTCTCCCGGCTTTAGAAAAAGAGTTTGGGGTTTTCCTGTCTCCGGAATGGCGGCGACGATTTTGAGATGTCCGCCGCCTTCTTCCCAAAGCATGATGGATCCCCTCTCGCAGTTCATTAGCTGGCAGGCGGCTTTTAAAACGGCTTTCCCAAAATCTTCTCTTGAGACTAATCCCGAATAGGAGACGCCTTCTTCTTGCAGGGCTGAAAGCATATCCAGAAGCTGATCTAATTTTTCCCAACCCACGGCCTCGGCGGGATTATTTTTTGCGGGAGTTCTAGGGGGGCGCCGGGAAAACAAGCGCATAAAAGTAAATAATGACATCAGAAACGCGAAAGCGAGAGCGACCGATTCCAGAATAAGCACTGAAACGATATTAGCAAAAAGCCAGCCTTTCCCGCTTATTTTTTTGTAGATTCTTCATATGCCTAATTCAAAGAACCGCATTGCGGTCTATCCTGGAAGCTTTGACCCTCCCACCTTGGGACACTTGGATATCGTTTTTCGCGCCGCGAAAATGTTTGAGCGTGTGTTGGTGGCGGTGGCCGATAATCCGGCTAAAAAACACACTTTTTCGGCGCAAGAGCGCCTCGAAATGGTGCGCGGGGCGATTAAAAAAGTCCCCAACGCCGAAGCGGACGTCTTTTCTGGATTATTGGTGGATTATCTCAGAAAAAAAGGAATCCAGGTGTTGATTCGAGGTCTAAGAGTGGTCAGCGATATGGATTATGAGTTTCAGTTGGCCTCTTTTAACCGGACCCTTTATCCCGATGTCGAGACGGTTTTTTTGATGCCCGACGAGAGATACACCTATTTCGCTTCTTCGATGGTCAAGGAAGTGGCCCGTTTGGGGGCTTCCGCCGATTCTTTCGTTCTGCCGGATATCTCAAAGAGGCTTAAGGAAAAGTTTGAGTCTCGTAGAGATTAAAAAACCTTTTCCCGTTTCCGGGTTTGTGTTTTTAACCGCGCTTCTCATCCGCGGGGTGTTTGTTTGGTGGATGAACGCCGAAAATCCTAAGTTTGCCTGGGACGGCGACGCCAGGGATTATCAATCCTATGCCGTTCATCTTCTCAAAGACGGCCGTTATCAAAACGATCAAGGCGATCAATTATTTAGAATGCCAGGTTATCCAGTCTTTCTTTATTCCATCTATCGGTTTTTTGGAATTTCTCCGCTAGCAGTTCAGGAAACGCAGGTTCTTTTAGGGGCGTTTTCCTGCTTACTTTTATTTTTAATCATGCGGAAATTGGGAGGCGAAGATTGGGGATTTTTCTGCGGGATATCCTTGGCGATTCTCTATGACGCTATTGAACCTTCCGCCCAAATTCTCAGCGAGGGCCTAGCGATTCCTCTGATATCTTTGTTCTGGTATTTGTGGTTTTGTTGGGAAAATTCTGTCGGCGTTAAATCCGCGGTGTTGTCGTTAGTCTGTGCGGCCCTTTCCTTTGTTCGTCCGGAATTTGGGCTTTTCGCGGTGGTGTTATGCCTGGGGTACCCTCCTGTTTTTTCAAAAAACTCAGAAAGACAAATTAAAGGCTGGATCTGGGGCGCGGTTTTTCTCGCCGCTTTTACTCCCTGGATGCTGCGCAATTGGAATTTGTTTCACCGATTGATTCCATCTTCTGGGCAAGGGGAAGCTGGGATCTACATGGGCCTAGCCTTGCCGTTAGAGCATTTGGGGGATATTTCAAAGTCTAAGCGTGCTCCGGAGAATTTGGGGAGTATCGAACGGGAGGAGTTTTATAAGAAAGAATTTATACAGCTGTGGCATTTGACTCCGACCCTTAAAATCGTTAAGGCTTATGCGGTCAATGCCTTGTCTGTTTTTTATCCTTTTTTACCCGGCTATGACTGGAGCTACATGCTTTTTGTTCCGCTTTGGTTGTGGGCCTTTTTCAGAATACGCCATTTCCCCCAACTGTTTCCATTGTGGATCATGCTAGTCTTATATGTGTCGGTTCATATGCTGGCTGGCGGTCCCGTTTCCCGCTATAGACAGGTTCTGTCCCCGATGCTGTTGATTTTTGCGACCTTGGGAGCCCGAGATTTAAAAGAGCGCTTTGGGAAAAATTTTTGGAAGGTTTTTGCTTTATGGGGCGGACTTAACCTTTCCCTTTGGGCTTTTGCTCCGCAGGTTCGCGCGACTGTTTTGTCTGTCGCCGCTCTTTTAAAACTCCATACTTAAGCGGCGATAAATTTTTTCGTCGAAATTTTTAAAATTCGTGCTATAATAAAAACAGGCCCCAATAAGGCCAGCCGCGAATTGCGCGGCCATTGTCAGCAACATAAAGAGGATAGTAACAGGAATGCCTACAGGAAAAGTGAAGTGGTTCAATGATCAGAAGGGCTTCGGGTTCATCACCCCGGACGACGGGTCCAAGGACTTGTTTGTCCATCACAGCGCCATTACGGGCGATGGGTTTAAGACCTTAGCCGAGAATCAATCGGTTGAGTTCGAAATCCAGCAGTCGGACAAAGGTCCCAGAGCGACCAACGTCAAAAAGCTCTAAGCGCCTTCAGTAGGCGTTCTTAAACAAAACCCGCTGAAATTTTTCGGCGGGTTTTGTATTTGTAAGTCGAAAAAGGTAAAATGAAGATATGAATTCCTCAATAGCGCGCGGTTCCCGCTGTATTTCTTTTTCGGAAAATCTTTCTCCAAAACCAATGAGCGTTCCCTCGGCCCTTTGGGTTGTGGGGGCTTCTCTTTTGATCGCCCTATGCGCTCAAATTACGATTCCGCTTCCTTTTACTCCTGTTCCTTTGACGGGTTCGACATTTGGAGTTCTCTATGCCGCCGCGCTTTTAGGGCCGCGCCGGGGACTAACGAGCGTCGGCCTCTATCTTGTTTTAGGAGTTTTGGGGTTCCCATTTTTTGCCGGAGCTTCTTCCGGCTGGCATGTTCTTTTGGGGGCGCCCGGAGGGTATCTGATTGGTTTTATCCCGGCGTCTTATTTAGTGGGCCTTTTGTCCGAGCGCGGCTGGGACCGGGATCCTTTGACCGCTTTCTCCCAAATGATGCTGGGAAGTTTCGTGATTTTGGCCTTCGGCTTGGTCGTTCTTTCTTTATACGTCTCTAAGGGAACTCTTCTCGCCAAAGGGTTTTACCCATTTCTCATCGGCGATGTTCTTAAATCCATTCTCGCCGCCGGTCTTCTTCCGCTGGGCTGGCGCTTAACTCGGAAAAAATAAATTAAGACTTAAGCTGAGAGCGTCGGCGGCCGAGGCAATCGTTTGAAATCACCAAAAGCCCGGCTTTTTTGGCGCGAGCTTCCCCTTCGGGATGGGAAATTCCGTCTTGAAGCCAAAGGGCCTTAGCCTTGATTAAAATCGCTTCCTCAATGACCGGCAAGACCTCTTCTGATCTTCTGAAAACATCGACCACCTCGACCGGCCCGGGAATATCGAGCAGAGACGGATAGCATTTTTCGCCGAGAATTTCCTTGTGCCCCGGGTTGACCGGGATAATCTTATAGCCCTCTTCCTTTAGATAGGCGGCGACGGAGTGGCTGGGGCGCTCGGGCTTGGGAGAACAGCCGACAACCGCGATCGTTTTATAAGCCAGGATTTTTTTGATCGTTTCTAAATCGTCCGAGCTTCCCGACAAGCGGCAGGCATTTCCAATTTCGGAATTCATAAGATTCTCCTTAAGCCCATTTTACAAAATGTTAGGATTTCTTAAATGGATAGCCCGTTGATTATAGGAATTGAGGGAAAGAGGGCAAGTCGCGCCTTGGTTTCCCATCTCAAAAAAATCAACCCCGCGGGGATTTTATTATTGGCCCGCAATATCGATTCTCCGCGCCAATTAAAAACTTTGATTTCAGACATCAATCAATCCTTGGGGAAACCTCTACTTTGGACTATCGATCATGAGGGGGGAAATGTCACGCGCTTTTCAAGGGGAGTAACCTCATTTCCCAGCGCGCAAGCGCTTGGAATAACGGGAAACCCGGATCTCTCTTATGCGGTGGGCCGCCAGATGGCTCTTGAACTCTCCCCTATTGGCATCTCGATTAATTTCGCTCCAGTGTTGGACTTGCGCGGTTCATCGGATAACCCTGGAATTGGAATCCGTTCTTTTGGAGAGGACCCA
>JAJZJF010000097.1 GCA_021810245.1 bacterium | reverse complement strand
CAAATCGCGCGCAAAGACCAAGATGAGTTCGCGCTTCTTAGCCACCAAAGGGCGGTTGCGGCCTCGGAATCGGTGTTTAAGGAAGAAATCATCCCGATTACGGTCGCTTCCAAAAAAAACTCAATTACGATTTCAAAAGATGAAGGCCCCAGAGCCGACACCAATTTAGAAAAATTGAGTTCTCTTAAACCCGCTTTCCGCGCTGGTGGCAGCGTCACGGCAGGCAATAGTTCCAGCCTCAATGACGGGGCGTCGGCTCTGTTGATGATGAATTCATCTGTAGCTCGAGAGCGCAATATCAAAATCCTTGCCTACTGGCGAGCCTCAAGCGCGGTCGGAGTGGACCCCTCCTACATGGGAATTGCCCCCATTGCGGCCATCGAAAAACTGCTTAAACGCGCAAATCTCAAAATTTCCGACATTGACCTCTTTGAAATCAACGAAGCCTTCGCCGCCCAGGCTTTGGCCTGTCAAAGAGAGCTTAAGATTCCCATAGAAAAACTCAATGTCAACGGCGGGGCTATCGCCCTTGGGCATCCCTTGGGTTGCAGCGGCGCGAGAATTGCGACGACCTTACTTCATGAAATGAGAAGGCGAAAAGCTCATCTCGGAATTTCCGCTCTCTGCGTTGGCGTCGGGCAAGGATTGGCGACCTTGTGGGAGCGAACCGATGAATCCTCATGAGAATTCTCGCTGTTTTGGGAACGCGGCCTGAAATCATCAAAACCGCTCCAGTTATTAAAGCGCTCAAAAGCTACCCCCAGATTGAAACCAAGGTTTGCTTAAGTTCCCAACACAAGGATCTGGCAATTGACTTTCTCAATTTTTTTAAGATTGTGCCGGATTACGATCTTAAATTAAATAACCAAGGTCTATCTCCTCACAAAATCGCGACCTTGGTTTCAAGATGGGTTCAGGAAATCTTTAGGCAATGGAAGCCAAATTGGGCGCTGGTCCAGGGAGACACCAGCACCGCGCTAGGGGCGGCTTTAGGCTCTTGGCGCGCGCAGATTCCCGTAGCCCACATCGAAGCGGGACTGAGAAGCCCCAACATCCATTCTCCGCGCCCGGAAGAAAAAAACCGCAGAACCATCGATTCTCTGGCGAAAATCCATTTTGCCCCCTCTCCGCTATCGGCGGAAAACTTAATCCAAGAGAAAATCCCGCTCTCTCAAATCTTTGTCACCGGAAACACCGGGATTGACTCCTTAAAGCAAACCCTCAATCTCATCGAAAAAAATCGGGAATTAAAATCAAAGCTCAATCGGAGATGGGGCTTTCTAAGCTCTTCCAGGAAACTTGTTTTCGTGACTTTTCACCGCCGAGAAAATTTGGGAGCTCGCCTTGAAAAAATATTTGACGTCCTTTTAAGCCTGGCCAAAGAAGAACCTATCGAAATCATCTACCCGGTTCACCCGCGCCCCTCTATCCGCGCATTGGCGGAAGAAAAACTCAAAAACGCGCCCCATATCTTTCTGAGCCCGCCGTTAGATTACCCTTCTTGCGTTTATCTGATTAAGCGCGCTCATTTCATTATCACCGACTCCGGCGGCATCCAGGAAGAAGCTCCGGTCTTAGGAAAACCGCTCATTCTGGCGCGCTCTTTAACTGAAAGACCGGAAGGAATTCTTCAGGGAGCCGCCGTTCTCGCCCCGACAGCTAAAGCCCTTGAAATTTACGCCAGGGACTTAATTAGAAATTCTTCTCTCTATAAGCGAATGGCCCGCCCGCGAACGATTTATGGAACTGGAAATGCCGCTTCTCAAATCGCCCAGGCGTTGTCCGAGTTTAAGGCGTCTCCAAAACCCGCCAAAGATAGGCCCCGTAATCATTTTTTGGATGGAGCTTCGCTAAATGTTCCAGCTGCTTGCGGTTAATAAAGCCTTTTCTAAAAGCGATTTCTTCCACACAGGCCACCTTAAGCCCTTGTCTTTGCTCAAGAGTCTGGACAAACTGCGCCGAAGACAAAAGAGAATCCGGCGTTCCAGTGTCTAACCACGCGGTCCCGCGCCCGAGCAGATGAACGCGCAAATCTCCGCGCGACAAATAGGCGGAATTGACCTCGGTAATCTCAAGCTCGCCTCGCAAAGAGGGTTTGAGCTTCTCCGCGATCTTAACGACTCGTGAATCGTAAAAATAGATTCCCGTCACCGCCCAATTGGATTTCGGATGTTTCGGCTTTTCTTCCAGGCTTTTGGCGCGCCCCTTTTTGTCAAATTCGACAACGCCATATCTTTGAGGATCAAGAACTTGATAGGCCATGACCAAAGCCCCTGCTTTCAATGTCGCCGCCTCTTCGAGAGTGGGCGCGAGTTCATGACCGTAGAAAATATTATCTCCCAAAATCAGGCAAACGGGAGATTGCCCGATAAAATCCTTTCCAATGATAAACGCCTGGGCGATTCCTTTGGGCTCCGGTTGTTCCGCGTAGGAAAATCTAATTCCCCAGACCTTTCCGTCTCCCAAGAGATTTCGAATCAAGGGCAAGTCTCTAGGGGTACTGATAATCAAAATCTCCCGGATTCCGGCGAGCATTAAAACCGAGAGCGGATAATAGATCGTCGGTTTATCATAAATGGGCAGAAGCTGTTTTGAAATCGCCTTAGTCAGGGGATAAAGCCGCGTTCCGCTGCCGCCTGCTAATATAATCCCTTTCATGGTCTCCCCTCGTTTAAACGGCTACGGCTTTCCATCCAAGCGTAAAGAGCGATGGTCGGCATCCAGATCATCGCAACCTGAAAAGCGCTTTCGGTAAAACTCATAAAAATGAGAGACGTTATCCAAGATAAGAACCAAAGACTTAAAAAAGAATGGTCCTTGCGGTAAATCTTAAAAGCCTGAAAAACCATGCTCCCTAAAAGGAATACAAGAGCGCAAAACCCGATAATTCCGCGTTCGGCAAGGCTTTGAAGATAAAGATCATGGGCATTTCCCCAGGTGGGCTGCCCGCCAAAGGGCAGGGAATGATATTGCCCAAAAAAAGCGCTAAAGCGCCCCGGGCCCACGCCCAGAATCGGGTGATCTAAAAACATCTTCCAAGCTGATTTCCACAAAGCAAGATGAATTTTGAAGCTACTTTCTTTATCACTGAAAGCTCCGCCTGTTGATTGCGCAAAACGCGGGCTGAAAAAAAATTGAGGAACAATGACCAATATCGCCGTAAAAAATTCGAAAATGACGAGGCGAAATTCTAAAACAGCCAGGACAAAAAGGCCGACCACAAACCCCAGCCACGCGCCCCGTGTTCCGCTTAAAGCCAAAGAGGCAAGAATGAATATCCCAGACAGAATCGTCCAGGGTTTTTCTTTTTCCCCTTGACGCCGGACGGTCACTTTCCAAGACAGAATTCCAAGCCCGGCCATGACCATCAATTCGCCGAAAGTGACAGGGTGAATTGTCCCATGCGCGCGGTTGGTCGCGTAGAAAGCCGACCAAAAATGAGAGCTTAAAATTTTTTCATTAAAATGCGCCGCCGCTGTCGGAAAAAATTTCCACAGGCAGAATTCCATAAAGCCGAGAAAAGCCGCGCTGGAAAAACCAATCATCCAAAAATAGAACGTTTCAAACCCACTTTCTGTTCCAAAAGCGAGAGAAAAAATATAAAAATCGGCAGCCAATTGAAAGTCGCGCGTCAAAGGCCCCCGTCCGTCCTTAAATCCTGCCATAACGGCGCTTGAAATAATGCCAACGATAATATAGATCCAAAGGGGTTTTTGTAAAGCCGAGTCTTTGAAGGATGAAAGGCCCTTAACGCGCAGGCTCAAGAGCCCCAACAGAATCAAGGCAATCGCGATATTGGCCCCGGCAATGGAGAGAGGCTGAAGAAAAGCCCAAAAACACAAGGCGATTATAATCCAGTTTTTAGATTCAATTTTGGACATTGGTTCAATACGCGCCTTTTCCGAATAGAACAGCGGGAATGGTTTTTAAAATAATTTTGATATCCAGGCCCAAGGACCAGTGTTCAATGTAAAAGGTATCCAAGGCAAAACTTTGTTCATTGGACAAGTCCGAACGCCCGGAAACCTGCCAAAGCCCAGTAACTCCCGGTAAAACGCTCAGACGCTTTTTATAGGCGGGTCCGAAGTTTTCCTTAAGCCTATCCAAATCCCTGAGAGCGAGCGGTCTCGGCCCAACCACGCTCATATCGCCCATCAGAACGTTTAAAAACTGGGGAAATTCATCCAACGAAAACCGACGCAAGAATTTTCCTACTCGAGTCACTCGAGGGTCATTTTTAACCTTAAAGAACGCTCCCGCGGCACTTGCCTCTTGCGCCTGATCTAATTTAGATTCAGCGTCTGCCACCATGGTCCTAAACTTAAGGGCGTCAAAAACCCTCAAATAAAGCCCGTAGCGTTTTTGGCGAAATAAAACAGGGCCTTTTGAGTCGATCTTAATCAAAAGGGCGATGAAGGCAAAGGGAATAAAACCCAAGACGCAAACTGAAAACGAAAACACGATGTCAAAAACTCTCTTAATGATAAAATTCTCTCCCGAAAGAGATCCGTGCTTAAAATAAAACGTGGGAACCCCAAGAGACTCATCCACTTGAACTTCTCCCATCCGCAATTCCAAGAGGCTGGGAACCACCCTCATCTGGGCGCCTAAAGACTCAAGTCCTTCGGCCAGAGACGCCATTTCCTCTTGAGTTAAATCTGCCTGCACAAGCAAAACATCGCTGACATTTTCCGAACGCGCTAAGTCTAATATCGCAGTTCGAGACAAAGCGGGCTTTTTGAGTATCTGGCGATGTTGGAGGCGCGAAATTCTCTTGATAATCGAGTCAGACAATGGCCCTTCCCCAATCACCAGCAATTTGTCCTGGCCGCCGAGAGGCGTTAAAATCTTCCAGCGAATCCAGTTAAGAAAGGCCGAGTCCGCCGCTAAGTATAGGGAAGCCAGCGGAGCCGTCATCAACAAAAGAAGACGAGAATCAGAATATCTTTTGGATAAAAAGCTTAAAGCCATGACGACAATGGTCGCCTTAAAAGAGCCCGAGAGAATACGCACGATTTTATCTTCTGTCGGAAGAGGAGGCTCCTGATGAATTTCGACTCCAAAAAAAAGAACGGCCACCCAAATGAGAGCCACGACCGGCAAAATCGGGGAATAATCGGACCAGGAAGCGATATGTCCATGCGGCGGCGGAATTAAGCGCAAAAGCGGATGAAAATGAAACCTCAACCAATAGGCCGAATAAAAAGCGAAAATGACGGCGAGAATATCGGCGGCAAGGCCCAAAAGTAAAATAAGACGCCTCAAAGCCCAATTCCAACCGCGCTGAAAAAATTGCGGCGCCGTTTTGTCCAACACCAAATTGGGTTCAGCCATGTTCGTGCCCTCATTTTACAATATTGCCGTGATAGCCGCGCTGGAGAGAAACCATGAAAATGATAAGATTCTAAACAGCGGGCAGGTGGCGGAACTGGCAGACGCAAGGGACTTAAAATCCCTCGGCCGCAAGGCCATGCGGGTTCGATTCCCGCCCTGCCCAAGCGTTCCCAGCTATGAAATTCGTGGAGCTGGAATCGAAGCCGACCCGAGCGCGTCCGGGGGACGAAAAGCGAGGCAAAGCCTCGCGGTAGCGAGGGCGGCGGGCCGCGAAGGAGGAGCGAAGCGACGGGAGAGCGGGATTCCCGCCCTGTCCAGAATTTATGCGCATTGCAATTCAAGGAATTAAGTTTATCGTCTTAGCCCTTTTAATTGCCGCCTTGGGAATTTGGATGGCCGTTCGTTTTTCTCAAGCGCGGATTTTGGGCGAAGTGATTGGTTCACTCGGAAGCGTGGCGGCTCTTTTTTGCGTCTATTTTTTCAGAGACCCTAACCGCCCCACTCCCAAGGACGATTCTAAAATCTATTCCCCCGGCGACGGAACCGTTTTAAGCGTTTCCCGCGAGAGCTCAGAAGAGATAACGACCATCCGGATTTTTCTCTCTCTTTTAAACGTTCACATCCAGCGCGTTCCCGCGACAGGAAGGGTCAAAAAAATAGAATACCGAAAAGGGAGTTTTAAGGCCGCGATGCTGGCCTCCGCGCTTGGCAATGAGAAATGTTCGATGACCCTTGAGTGCGGACAACCCCAAAGGCAAATTACCGTCGATCAAATCGCGGGATTATTAGCGCGAAGAATTACCTGGTGGGCCAAGGAAGGAGACCTTCTTAAAACCGGAGAACGCTACGGCCTGATTTCTTTTGGCTCGCAAGTGGCCGTTCATCTGC
>JAJZJF010000013.1 GCA_021810245.1 bacterium | reverse complement strand
AGGCCAAGGCGGGGGAAATGCAGGTCATTTTGTCTAACTCCGCGGGCGGAACTTTTATCCATGAAGCGATCGGGCATTCTCTGGAAGTCGATCATGTACAGGAAGGCTCTTCTCCGGCCTACATTGGAAAATTAGGAAAGATCGTCGCTCCGGAAACTATCACCGTTATCGACGACCCCACTCTTCCCTTCTACCGCGGAAGCTTTTATTTTGACGATGAAGGCCACAAATCCCAACCCACGGTATTGGTCAAAAACGGAGTTCTTAGCGATTACCTCTATGACCGGGTGACCGCGATGAAAGAAGGGAAAAAATCAAACGGGCACGGCAGAAGAGAATCTTTTCACTGCCGCCCCATCCCGCGAATGTCCAACCTCTATATCGCGCCCGGGCCGCATGATCCAAGAGAAATATTAAAAGGCCTTAAATCTGGGATCTTCGTGACCCGGATGGGCGGCGGCCAGGTCAATACCGCGACCAGTGAATTTGTCTTTGAGATCGACGACGCCTTCTGGGTTGAAAACGGCGAAATCAAGCATCGCGTCAGGGACGCCAATTTGATGGGAATCGGCCCCGATATCCTGCGCTCAATCGACAAAGTTGGCTCGGACATTGGATGGGGGATCGGCACCTGCGGCAAAGACGGTCAAGGCGTTCCGGTCGGAGACGGACAACCCACTCTTCATATTCCCAAAATCCTGGTCGGGGGAAGCGGAGATAAATAAATGAGCGCCCCCGCTATTTCAGATTCCATTAAAAATATCCTCGAGATCCTAGGCGAGGACCCGAACCGGGAGGGGCTCTTAAAGACTCCCGAGCGCGTCGAAAAATCGCTCAAAGAACTGACCTCGGGATATTCCGCTGACCCCGACGCCATCATCAACGACGCTTTGTTCACCGTCGCCTACAGCGAAATGGTCTTGGTCAAAGACATCAATTTTTATTCTCTCTGCGAACATCACCTCCTTCCCTTTTTCGGCAAGGTCCATGTCGCCTATATTCCGGACAAAAAAATCGTCGGACTTTCTAAAATTCCGAAATTAGTCGAGGCTTTTTCCCGCAGGCTTCAGGTGCAGGAACGCTTGACCAGTCAAATTGCCGAAATCCTAAGAGAAAAGTTAAACCCCATGGGCGTCGGCGTCGTCATTGAAGCGCGGCATCTCTGCATGGAAATGCGCGGCGCGAAAAGCCTTTTATCTCCGACGGTGACAAGCGCGATGTTAGGATCCTTTCGCAAAGATCCCCGAACCCGAGAAGAATTTTTGAAACTTTTAGGCCGCTAAAGAAGCGCCGAGACAAGATCAGTCAATCGGAAGACAAGGTAAAAGGGAACAGACAGGAGCCTGTAGTTCAGTCTTTTTCCGTCGGGCAGGCTGACAGAGTGGTTCTCAATCATCAATGGCCCGCCATAAATCCGGATGCCGAAGTCCGTGCCGCTTCGATAGAGAAACTGGTGGAGAGACTTCAGAGATCCGTGACTGCCCGATTTCACCTCGACCGGCATAATCCGATCGCCGACTTGAATGAGAAAGTCGAGTTCCGCGCGAGCGCTTTTCTCATCGCGAACCCAGAAAAAGAGCGGCCCCCTGCGATGGAAATTTCCAGCGATCAACTCCTGTCCGGCGAGCGCTTCCGAGAGACCTCCGCTAAATCCCGATGAAACGATTTTATCGCGAAGTTGGTCCCGCGTCAAGCTGAGAGCATGGGAGCACAAGCCTATGTCTAAAAATTGTGTTTTGGGGGCGCTCTTGGGTTTTAACGCCAGGGGCGGAGAAGTCCGCGTCGTCGGAGATATTCTCTCAACCAGCATCGCCTCATGCAGGATGTCAAACGCCTTGGACACCTCACGCGAGCCTCCCTCTTCTCCAGCCAATCGCGCATAGTTGATTCGGCTGCCCACTTCAAATGGAACCCTGTCCCAGATGGATTTTAGGCGTTCCGCCTCGGCCCCTCCTGAATACTTCCCAAAGTCTTCTTTAAAAGAGGATGAAATGGCTTCGTGACAATTTCTCGCGGCCGCGAAACTGCCGGAGGCAACGTATTGAGCCACAGCCTCTGGCATTCCTCCTACGATCATATAGTCCAAGATCAGTTCATTGAGTCTGTCGTGGAGCGGAGACGGAGTCTCTTGTCCCGCCCGCATTTCCAGCAACTTTTCCAGCAGGACGCTCTCATCTCGTGCTCGGAGAAATTCATCAAACGAAGCAGGGTAAAGGTAGAGAAACTCCACGCGACCGACTGGAAACGACCATCCTTCGGTTTTCATGCGCACTTCAAGGAGCGAACCAGCGGAGATGACATGAAGCCCGGGCATCTCCTCATGAAAAAAGCGCAACAGCCTGATGGCGGGAACGGAGTTCTGTATCTCGTCAATGAAGAGAAGCGTCCTGTCTGGAATAATTCGCTGATTGGTCATTCCCTCAATGCTTTGAACGACGTCCTTGATGTCTTTGACCTCGGAGAATATCCTCCTCACTCGGTCCTTTTCAAGATTGAGCTCGACGAATATCTCGAAGTTCGCCGCGAATTTTCTAACCAAGGTCGTCTTACCTGTCTGCCTAGCGCCCCGCAATACCAGAGGCTTATGGTCAGGCTGGCGCTTCCAATCCAAGAGGCGATCTTCTATCTTTCGATTAAACACTCAAGAATTATAACATAAATAATACTGTTTTTATTACATTAAATGTAATAAAAACAACTATCTTTATTACAAATACTTATATAATTCCGGCAATTCGTAAGCTGGACCGGACCTCAAAGTCTTCCCTAAAGGCGGTTCGGCACGCTCTCGCTTCGCGAGCAAAGGCAGAGTTCAGACTCTCAGAAAGTCTGCCCCTGGCCGCTTTCCAACAGACTCGGGAGCGGCGCTTCCTCGCCAATGTTCGGTTGGATTCCGGCGTTCGCCAGAATGACAAATCTGAGCAGTTGCCTTTATTGAATAACTCTATGTTCAAGATTAAAACGAATTTTGTGCTATCATATTTTTAAGCGCGCCCAGTTTATCAAAATGGAAAAGGGGGTCTGTTCATGAAATATGCGGCTGGAGTTTTTGGACTTGCGTTGATGCTCGCGGGAAATGTCGCTTCTGCCAAGGATATTTTACCTAGGGGATGGATTAAGGCAGGGAACCTTTCAGCGGCCTATACTGTTGCAGTTAAACCGACGGGCGCTTACGAAGGTCATTCTGGCGTTGTGATCCGTTCTAAGCGTGGCAACCCAAAAGGGTTTGGAACCTTGATGCAAACCATTCTCGCCAATTCTTATCTCGGGCGCCGCGTCCGCTTTTCAGGGTATCTACGGGCCCAAGATGTATCTGGCCACGCGGGTTTGTGGATGCGCGTTGATGGCCCAAACGGAGACGTCTTGGGTATTGATAATATGGACAAACGCTCGCTCCATGGCAATGTTCCTTGGAAGTTTTGTGAAATCGTTATGGATGTCCCGGAACAAGCTAAAACAATCGCGTTCGGCGCTCTTTTGTCGAAAGCCGGCGAGGTAGAGGTTAGCGATTTGAAGTTTGAGATTGTGGGGAAAGATGTTCCGGTTACCTCAAAAACAAGAAGCTCCGCTTATCCCGAAAAACCGATAAATCTTGATTTCAAGTAAAAAAATCAGGAATCGCCTAAAACTTCCCGCGCGATGATGAGGCGTTGAACTTCGGAAGTCCCTTCGTAGATTTCGGTCACTCGCGCGTCTCTAAAATAGCGCTCGACGGGAAACTCGCGGATGTAGCCGTTTCCGCCATGAATTTGAAGAGCCTCAAAGGCCGTTTTGTTGGCGTGTTGGGACGCAAAGAGTTTCGCCATCGATGCTTGTTGAGCGCAGGGCTTATCCAAAGCCATGAGGCGCGCGGCTTGATAGGTCAAGAGCCGGGAGGCTTCAATCCCAACCGCCATATCCGCAATTTTAAATTGAGTCGCCTGAAAATCGGCGATCGGACGGCCAAATTGTTCGCGGGCCTTTGAGTATTTGACGGCCTCTTCAAACGCCGCACGCGCAATTCCCAAGGATTGTGCCGCAATCGCGATGCGTCCGGAATTAAGCTGGGTCAAAGCGATTTTAAAACCCCGGTTTTCTTCCCCGAGAAGGTTTTCCCTTGGAACCCGGGCATTGGAAAAGCGAATCTCGC
The DNA here is from genome assembly GCA_021810245.1 of bacterium. Taxonomy (GTDB): domain Bacteria; phylum Elusimicrobiota; class Elusimicrobia; order UBA1565; family UBA9628; genus JAKAQV01. The sequence goes on along the minus strand of JAJZJF010000013.1, from coordinate 27,891 downwards.
GGGTATCCGAAGCCCGAATCCCCAATTTTTTTTCTTTTTTGCCGATGGATAAGCCCGGGGTTTCTCTATCAACGATCAGGCAACTGATGCCCTTGTTTTTAAGAGATGGGGAAGTTGAGACAAACACCAGAAAAAACCGCGATCTTCCAGCATTGGTCACCCAGGCCTTGGCCCCATTGAGAACATAATGATCTCCCTCCAAAACCGCCGAGGCTTTAAGGCTTCCCGCGTCGGTTCCGGCTCCGGGCTCGGACAAACTATAAGATCCAATCCACTCTCCCGCCGCCGCCTTGGGAAGATATTTTTCCTTTTGCTTTTCCGTTCCGAACTTTAGGATGGCCGAACAGACAAGGCTGTTATGGACCGTGAGCCCCACTTGAAAAGCCGCCGCGGCCTTGGCTATTTCCTCCATCGCCAAGACGTAAGCCAGATAATCAAGCCCCAGACCCCCGTATTTTTCCGAAATCATCATTCCAAAAAATCCAAGTTCCGCCGCTTCGCTCAGCAATTCTTGCGGGATATCCTCGGTTTCATCCATTTCCTGGGCGAGAGGCTTAAGCTTTTTTTCAGCAAAACTCCGCGCTAAATCGCGGGCCATGATCTGGGATTCTGAAAACTCAAGTTCAAGATCAGAGGTAATCATAAAACCCTCTTTTGGTTTTTCGGCCCAGGCGGCCGGCCGCAACCATTTGTTTAAGAAGCGGGCAAGGCCTGTATTTGGAATCTCCAAAACCATCAAAAAGAACGTTAAGGATATCCAGGCAAACGTCAAGACCTATAAAATCGGCCAGTTCCAGCGGTCCCATGGGGTGATTCATTCCTAATTTCATGACGGTGTCTATATCTTCTTTCGTGGACAGGCCTTCCATCAAAGCGAAACAGGCTTCGTTAATCATCGGCATCAAAACGCGATTGGAGATAAAACCGGGAAAATCCAAGGACATAGCCGGAGTCTTCCCCAAGAACAAGGTTAAGTCTTTTACGGTTTGGTAAGTTGAATCCGAGGTCTCAAGCCCGCGAATAATTTCAACCAGCTTCATGACCGGGACGGGATTCATAAAGTGCATTCCAACAACGTTCTTGGGGCGGCGGGTGAAAGCGGCGATGCGAGTGATTGAAATCGAAGAGGTGTTGGTCGCCAAAATCGCCTCTTGAGAGCAAAGAGAATCCAGGCGCGTAAAAATATCTTTTTTAATTTCAATTTTTTCCGGAACCGCCTCGATGACAATCTGCGCGTTTTTAGCCGCGCTCAAATCAACGGCGGTTTGAATCTTGGCCAGGGCTTTGTCTTTTGCCGAAGAATCAATAACGCCTTTTTTAATCTGGCGGTCCAGGTTGGATGAAATTCCCTCTACCGCCTTTTTGGCGAAAGCCTCGCTCGCCTCGATTAAGGCCACCGAAATTCCCTTAAGAGCCAAAACATGGGCGATGCCCGAGCCCATCGCCCCCGCTCCCACGACTGCCGCGCGTTCTATTTTCATTCAAGTCTCCTATCTTTAAATTATGCCAAATCAATAAAGCTCCAGTGTTCTTGATAGAGGTCTCTTAGCCTCATCCGCAGCGGCTCATGTTCGGGAAAGCGCAAACTCGGGTCCTGGGATAAAATTTGCTCCGCATCTTCGCGAGCTTCCTTCAAAATCTCTTCGTCCTTGGATAAATCCGCCAAATGAAAGCCAAAATCTCCATGCTGCACCGTGCCAAGAATTTCGCCCGATCCCCGCAAAGCCATATCCTCTTCGCTCAGTCTAAAGCCGTCGTGACTTTCCAATAAAATCTCAATTCGCCTTTTGCTTTCGGGAGTCTGGGGATTTCCCACTAAATGACATTCGGAATCTCCCGCGCCCCGACCAACGCGTCCGCGCAATTGGTGAAGACTGGCCAAACCAAAACGCTCGGCGTTTTGAATGACCATAATCGAAGCGTTGGGGACGTCAATCCCAATTTCAATAACCTGGGTCGCAATGAGAATTTTTATTTTTCCAGAATTAAAATCTTCCATCACCTTAATTTTATCCGCGCTTTTAAGCGCGCCGTGAATGAGACCGCAGAAAATGCCGCTAAAAACGCTTTCGCTTAAGCGCTTAAATTCAGCCTTGGCCGATAAAAGGTCTTGTTTGGCCGATTCCTCAATGACCGGATAAACGATATAGGCTTGGCGGCCTTTTTGAATTTCCCGACGCACGGCCTCAAGAGCCTTGGCTTCCGAGGAAAAAAATGTTCTTGGCGGCACGCGCCCGGGCGGCATCTGATCTAAGGTTGAAACATCGAGATCTCCATAGAGCGCCAAGGCAAGCGTTCGCGGAATCGGGGTCGCCGTCATAACCAAAAGATCGATCAACCTCCCTTTTCGCTTAAGGGTCGCCCTTTGGCGCACGCCGAAACGATGCTGCTCATCAACAACAGCCAAGCGCAAATTCTTAAATACGACGTCTTCTTCAATTAAAGCGTGAGTCCCCACCACGATATCGATTTCCCCGTCTTTAATTTTCCGCAGGGCTTCTTTTCTATCCTTGGATTTAAGACGGGAAGTGAGAATCTGAATCTTGACCGGCAAACCTTGAAGCGCCCGCGATAAAGTCGCCAAATGCTGCTCGGCGAGAATTTCAGAAGGCGCCATTAAGGCCGCCTGAGCGCCATTCTCAACGGCCAAAAGAATCGCTGAAATGGCGACCGCGGTTTTTCCTGACCCCACGTCTCCCTGCAAAAGCCGCGACATCGGAAAGGGCTCTTGCATGTCGGCAAAAATCTCGTTAATGGCCCTTTTCTGAGCGGCGGTAAATTCAAACCCCAATTTATTTTTAAACGGGGTCAGAAGAGAGCGTTTAATCTGATAAGCGAAATTTTTATCCGCCTCCCGAGTCTGCCGGCGCTTGATCTGCCAAGCCAGGCTTAAAAAGAAAAGTTCTTCATAGACAAATCGGCGCCGCGCCTGCGTAAGTTCTAGGCGAGACTGCGGGAAATGGATTCCCTTGACCGCTTGCTCCGGCACAAGAAGCTGGCGTTTGGCGGTAATGAGATGAGGGACAAATTCGGGAACGTCTTTTGCGAATTTGGACAACGCCTGCCATTCAATTTCCCGGAAAAACTTTTGCGTCAAGCCCTCCGTTAAAGGATAAATCGGGGTTAAACGGTCGGCATGGAGAAAAGCGGATTCGCCCTGAAGATAATACTCGTCTACATGAACTTCGCATTTTCCTAAAACAGAGGTTTCCGCCCGCCCTATAATCCAAATATTGGCGCCCGGAATTATTTCTTTCTTAAGAGATTCCATCGCGTCAAAACGCGGATTCTTGCGCCTAAACCAAACCGCGGACACCGTCCCGGCCGTAGTCACGATTTCCGCTTTAAAAAGAGACAATCTCATTCCCGCCGAAAGAGAACGCGCATGAACCACCTTTCCGAAAAACGCTCTCAACTCGGGTTTGTCCGGATCCGGAAATTGATTCGCCGCATGACGATCTTGCCAATCCCGCGGAAAATGCCTCAATAAGTCTAAAAGACTCCTAATTCCCAGTTTTTCAAGAGCCTTTGCCCGGCTTTCACCAACCCCCTTTAAGTGAGTGACGGACAACTCCCTTGCAGTTTGGAAGTCTTTTTTAGTATCATTAATCATATGGCTTTTAAATGCAGCATCTGTTCAAAGGGTCCAGTCACGGGCCGCTCTTACAGTCATTCTCATCGCGGAACCAAGCGCGTTTTCCGTCCCAACCTCCAAAAACAGAAGGTGGTTTTGGAAGGGCGCTCTCAAACGGCTTATGTTTGCACCCGTTGCATTCGCTCGGGGAAAGCCGTTCGTCCCGTGAATGCCTAAGCGCGGGTTAATCCCGGACGCTTCTTCCATATTACTCAATCTCAAACCGCAAATAAAAGGTCCGCTTTTTTATTTTCTTATTTTTATTGCCGCTCTACCGGCTTTTCTAATTCCAATTAGAAACCCCGATCTCTTTTGGGGGTTTTCCGCCGCGCGCTGGATGTTGATAAACCACGCATTTCCACGCTTTGATTTTTGGTCTTGGAGCAAACCCCATGCGCCCTGGATTGATTTTGAATGGCTCTCCCAACTGATGTTCTTGAGCCTCTATAAAATTGGCGGATGGAAAGCTCTTCTTTTATTCAAATCATCGCTTCTCTGTTTAGCCTGGATTCCTATTGAAATCGGGCTCCGCCAAAAGCGCGTTCAAACAAACATGATCTTAGGCGCCTTTTTATTGTGGGCGGCCACCTCGATATCCCATTCCGATCTCAGGCCCGAACTGTTTTCGCTTATTTTCTTTACCTGGGTTCTCTTAGCCCTTGAAATAGACTGGCAAAACCCCGCTATTCTAAACTCGAAAATTTCCTGGGGGTTCTTTGGAGTTTTTATTTTGTGGTCAAATCTCCACGCGGGTTTTATCCTTGGAGAAGTCCTGATTTTCATCTACGCTTTTTTCCGCCTTTTGTACCGGGAAATTTCCGAGCTCAAAAAAACTATTTTGTGGGGTACTTCCGCTTTTTTAGGAACGTTGTTAAATCCATATGGAATCGGGCCTTATCAGGTGGCTCTCATCCACTTAAAAGAAAACAACGCTCTCAACTCCATTGCCGAATGGGGCGCGTTTAATTTCCTTCCTCCAAGTCATTGGCCAACCGATGCCGTATTTATCTTATTGCTATTAGGCTTGGCAACAATCCTCCTGTCCAAACCCAATCAAATAGAATTTAAAAAAAATAGCCCGATTTTCTGCCTAGTTTTATTTCTATCCCTATTGACCCTAGAGCGCCGCAGAATCGCCCCCTATTTTGTCATAGCCTTTTTGATGGGCGGAGGTTCTTGGCTCAATGAAATACGGATTAAGGAAAAATATGCGCTCAACGGCTCGTTTATAATCGCCTTGGGCTCTATTTTTTTTATCTGGAGTTTTTGGACGCCTTCCATTCAAAATTTCCCTTTTGACGGACGCCTTTTCCCCGAGAAAGCGACGACCTTTATCTCCCAACATAATTCTCTATCTAAACTCCGCTTTTACAACCCCTGGGAATGGGGGGGATATCTCGCTTGGAAATTAAGGCCTCAGTTTAAAGTCTATTGCGACGGAAGGTATCTCTTCCATGATCTTTTATTGGAGCAAAAAAAAGCCCTCTCAAACCCCCAAAATTGGAGGAAATTTTTGGACTCCCAAAAAATCGACGCGGCCTTAATCCCCCATTTAAAACAAAGCTTGTCTTGGTATTCCCTTTTAATGCCGAAATCTAAATGGACTCTCGTTTATGAGGACCCCACCGCTTTATTGTTTGTTCGGAAAAACTACGCCTCAAGGCCGTGATCTCTCAGATATCGGCGAATGCGGGATCTGGCGCGAGCGGTACGGACAATCTGAAGCCAATCTTTTTTTGGATTTGAGTTTTTGCGGGTTAAAACCTGGCAGATATCCCCCGACTGGAGTTCATAGTCTAGCTTGACCATTTTATTGTTGACGACCGCCCCGATGCAGGAATATCCGATTTCCGTGTGGACGGCGAAGGCAAAATCAAGGGGAGTCGCCCCCGCAGGCAAAACTTTGACCTCCCCATTCGGGGTAAAAACGAAAACCTGATGAAGAGTTAAATCTGTCGCCAAACTTTCCAAAAATTCGCGTGGGCTTTTCAAATCCTGAAGCCATTCAATCCACTGGCGAAGCCAATTAAGCTTCTCTTCCAGATGGAGATCTTCTTTCCCGTCTCCAGTCTTATATCGCCAATGCGCGGCGATTCCATACTCGCAAGTGCGATTCATTTCTTCGGTGCGTATTTGAACCTCAATCAAGGCTCCTTGCGGGCCCATGACGGTTGTGTGCAGGCTTTGATAGAGATTGATTTTAGGCAAAGAGATGTAATCGGTAAAAGTTCCGGCCAGCGGCTTAAAGCGGGAGTGAACAATGCCTAAAAGGGCGTAGCAATGGGATACCGTATCAGTGATAATTCGGACTCCCAAAGCGTCTTGTATTTCCTCAAAGGGCTTTGATTGTCTGAGCATTTTCTGATAAATCGAATAAAGACTTTTGGTCCGGGCCGAAATACGATAGGCTATTTGAGAAGAGGCCAGCGTCGCTTCCAAAGCCTCGGTAAATTCCGCCAAGGTTTTTTCCTTTTCAGCGCCTTTGACCTCCAACTTTTGGCTCAACGACTGATATTCCTTAGGCTCCAGAACCGCAAAGGCTAAATCTTCAAGCTCGCTTTTAATTTCAAACATTCCTAAGCGGTGAGCCAGCGGCGCGTAAAGGGAAATTGTTTCTTCCGCGATCCGTTTTTGCCTTTCAGCCTCAAGAAAATTAATCGTCTTCATGTTATGAAGGCGATCCGCCAACTTGATGATAATGACCCGGATATCCTGGGCCGTCGCTAAAAGCATTTTTCGCCAATTGGCCGCCTGCGCATCGTCGCGAGACTGAAATTGGAGATGATCAAGTTTGGTCATCCCTAGGACTAATTTCGTAATTTCATTCCCAAACTCCTGGCGCAACACATCTTCTTTAACTGGGGTGTCTTCAATGACGTCATGGAGAAGCCCCGCGCAGATAGTGGGTAAATCCATTTTCCAATCCACCAAGGACGAAGCCACGGCATGGCAATGAACAAAATAATGTTCGCCGCTGGCGCGGGCCTGTTTTGAATGAGCCTTCTCGGAAAAGTCGTAGGCCTTGGATATCAAAACGGCGTCGATGGCCGGCTCATATGAATGAAACCGATCTATAATTTCTTCTTTGTTCACTCAAAGCTCTCTTGAGACACAATATAAAAAATGCTACAATAAGTGAGAGTAAAAATCCTAGGAAGGGAGGACATTCATGATCGTAAAGGTTCGTGTCATCCCAAACGCTCCGGAAAACGAAGTCGTCAGCCGTATCGGAAGCGTTTTGAGAGTCAAGGTCGCCGCCCCCGCCATTGATAAGAAATCAAATGCGGCTCTTAAGGATTACCTGGCTGAATTCTTCGAGGTTCCCAATAAAAAAGTCAACATTCTGCGCGGAGCCAACGGCCGGGAAAAAACTGTCGAAATAGTCGGAAAAACGGAAGAACAACTCAAACGGGTCATGGAATCTATTCCCTGATTTTCGTTTGTATGGGTTCACCCGCGGCGCGCGCTTCAAGTTAAGCGAGAACCGCGGGTGAACCTTTATAAAGGATACTCCGATGCTCAATGCGCTTCTAGTTTCAAAAAAAACAAAAATTTTGGCCACATTGGGCCCCGCATCTTCAAGCATGGAGATGATGGAAAAACTCTTAAAATCAGGCGTTAACGCTTTCCGTCTTAATTGTTCCCACGCTCCGATGGAAAAACTCGCTCCATTGGTCAATCAGATCAGGGCCGCCTCCGAAAAAACTCAAATTCCCTGCTCCATCGTAATGGATCTCCAAGGACCTCGCCTTCGAATAGGGAATTTAGAAGGGGGAAAGCCTATTTCCCTAGTTCAGGGAGCCAAGATTCGGATCACCACAAGGTCCATTATCGGAACGTCTTCGGAAATACCCACGGATTTCAAAAAACTGCCCCAGTCCGTTTCTCTTAAGTCCAAAATTTTATTGGATGACGGGTCTAAAGTTTTACAGGTCGTTAAAAAAGGTGATAATTTTGTCGATTGCGAAGTTATAGTTGGAGGAATGCTCGCCGAACACAAAGGAATGAATCTTCCAGGAGCCGATATTGATCTTCCCGCCTTAACCCGCAAAGATATCGAAGATTTAAAAGTGGGAATTAAAATGGGTATTAGCCATGTCGCCCTTTCCTTTGTCCGAAGGCCGGAAGACGTCATACTCGCCAAAAAAATTCTCAAAGCCGCCAATTCTCCGATGAATCTCATCGCGAAAATCGAGCACCCTCTTGGCATCAAGAATCTAGACTCGATACTCAAATTTTCGGATGGAATCATGGTCGCTCGTGGAGATCTCGCGGTCGAGCTGTCTCCGGCGGAAGTTCCCAATCTTCAAAAGCAGATGATAAAAAAGGCCAATGAGATGGGAAAACTTGGGATTGTGGCCACCCAAATGCTTGAATCCATGATCTCAAAATCGACCCCAACCAGGGCCGAAGCCTCGGATGTCGCCAACGCCATCTATGACGGCGCCGACGTCGTGATGCTTTCGGCGGAAACGGCCGTAGGGAAATATCCAATAGAGGCGGTCTCAATGATGGCCGACATTATCCAAAGAGCCGAGAATTCACAGTTTCGCTACAACAATATCCCGCATGGAATCAACGATAATTCTAAAACCGGGTTCGCCAACGCCTTGGCCCGGGCGGCCCATGACGCCTGCGACGTAACCGGGGCTGACGCGGTGATAGTCTATACCATGACCGGGTGGTCCGCCAAGGTCATGTCTAAGTACAGGCCTAATGCGCCCATCTACGCTTTAACTCCTCTTCAATCAACTTTCAATCAACTAGCGCTTTATTGGGGGATTACCCCGGTGATTTCGCCCTTGGGAAGCTCCACCGATCAGATGCTCGCCACGGGAGAACGAAATCTTCTTAAAAGAGGCTTGCTAAAAAAGGGTCAAACCGCCCTCATTACCGCTGGCGGCACCGCCAAACACAAAGCCTCTAACATGCTTAAAATCATGGTTGTCGGCTCTCATACTTACCGGTGAAAAAACCCCCTAAGCCAAAATTCTGTCTGGCGTTAACGGCGGTCTCAAAAAATTCGGAAGCCAAAATCTTGGCCCAAGCCTTGGTCAAGGAAAAACTGGCCGCTTGTGTCTCTTTAATTCCTATCTCGGCGTCTTTTTATTTTTGGAAAAACCGCGCGCAATCGGAAAAAGAAATTCTCCTATTGATTAAAACCCGCTCCTCTTTGGTTAAGCGCCTCAAAAAATCGATCCTCAAGCGCCACAGCTACGAACTTCCGGAATTTTTGACTCTTGAGATTAAAGACGGACATTCTTCTTATCTTGATTGGATATGGAAAAACACAAGGTAAATCTTCCGCCAAAGCCGCTTATTTTAGCCTCTTCCTCTCCCCAGCGCAAAAAACTTCTCTCTAAGCTTAAAATCCCGTTTAAGATTATTCCCAGCCATGTATCGGAAAACACCCGCGAGAAAAATCCTCGAAAGATGGTCATTCAACTCGCGGTCAAAAAAGCTCTATTTGTAGCAAAAAGAAATAAGGAATATTGGGTTTTAGGAGCCGACACCACGGTCGTGTCGAGAGGAAAGATTATCGGAAAACCGAGAAACCCGAAAGACTCAAGGCGCATCCTTGAATTTCTCAACGGGCAAAAACACAAGGTCTATACCGGAGCGGCTCTCGTTATCAATGGCGGGAAAACGATTTTTAAAACCGCCTCTGTGACAAGTCTTCAGGCAAAAAAATTGGGGGAAAAAGAGCTTTCATCTCTGGCCGGAAAGCATTTAGACAAAGCCGGCTCTTACGCCGTTCAAGACCGGGACGATCCCTTTATCGAATCCATTGACGGCCCCTTGGACAATGTCATCGGGCTTCACCTGGACGCGGTTAAATCTCTACTCGCGAAAGCTCAAAGCGCCTACGCCTCTCGCGCTTCCGGTAAAATAAAGTAAAAGCAGGCTCCTCTAGGCTTTGCGTCCTCAATACCAATCATCCCGCCGTGTCTGAGAATCACTTTTTCGCACAAGGCCAGGCCCAAGCCGACATTACCAATATGGCGTTTGATCTCTTTTTGGAAGAATTTTTTGAAAATATCCTTTCTGGCTTCCTTGGGAATCCCGGGACCAGAATCTGAAACGCTGACTCGAACGCCTTGATGAGTTTTTGAAATAGAGAGCTCGATAGCGCCTCCTGGCGGGGTGTGTTCAATGGCATTATAGATTAGATTATCAAGAACCCTTCTTAACAAGACCATATCTCCCAAAACCGGAGGATAAGCCTTGGATATCGGTTCAACTGAAATCGTTTGTCCCCGGGACTTGGCCACTAAATCAAAATCTTTTTGAGCGGAAATAATCATCGCTCCCAGATCAACAAAAGAGGCGTCCTGAAAATAAGATTTTTCCTCCATTTTCGCCAACTGCAAAACATCTTCCACCATCCGATGGAGGCGTTCCATGGAAGATTGGACCATCCTAAAAGTTTTCTCGATAATCAGCCAGTCCTTGGGCGGCAATTTCTCCGAGACCTCTTCGTCGATAAAGGAAATTCCGGCTCGGATGACCGTAATCGGGCTTTTAAAATCATGCACCAGCATCGCCGCCAATTCCGCTTTTTCCGCCTCCAACTCGCTGCGGAGGCGAATTTCTTTTTTCAAAGAGTGCCCCAATGAATTGAAAGCCTCAGTCAATCGCCACGCCTCATCTTTTATTTTCCCGCCCAATTTAATGGGCTTAAAGTTTTCCGGATCCTTCGCCAAGGATTCAATGCGGGGAACCAAACGCTCAAGGCGAAAACCGAGCCATGTCCCCATCAGCCAGGCGCTGAGGATAATGGCCAAAAAAGCCATGACAGCCGAGGCAATCGCTTGGGCCTGTATGCGGCTTAAGCTATTTTCCACGGAATCAGTATGAAAAGAGACCAAAAGTTTGCCCCAACGCCCCCGGGGAAGTCTGAAAGGAGATTCTAAATCATAAAAACCGTCCGCACATTTGGACATGGAAAGCCCGGGGTGTGGGAGGCGTTTAAGCCACATCAGCTGATCGGACCTTTGCAATAAATATTTCCCGCGATTATCCAAGATAGAAATAGAGGCAATTCCCGTCTGGCGAATCATATCTCCTAGGTATTTCTGGACTTGACTCCAATGTCCGCGCGCTGCGTCTTTATTAATGAGGACCTCAATAGCTTTCTGTTCGGATTGAGCCATATTTTCCGCCAATAAAAAAGATTCTCGTTTAACCGACAAAACGTAAAGATATTGAAAACCGGCGGCCAGAATGAGGCCATAAAGCGAAAAAACAAGGACTAAGCGAACGCTGAGACTCATGAATTCTCAAAAAAATTCATCGGCGGTTCAAAACCTTGGCTCCTTAATTGATCGTAAAATTTGGGTCTTAGGCCCGTGCCTTTAAGAGAGACGGCCATCCCCTCCGGAGATTTCCGAACATCGGCCGAAAAAAGTTCCGACAGGGTGATATTGTCTAATTCCATGCCGGTCACTTCAACGACAGAAATGACCCGCCGTTTCCCATCCGCCAAACGCGCCATAAAAACAATCAAGTCAAGCGCGGTCGAAATTTGGGAGCGAACCGCCTTGAGCGGCATATCGATTCCCGACATAAAAACCAAGGTCTCTAATCGCGCCAAAACCTCGCGGGAAGAACTGGCATGGAGCGTGCTCAAAAGCCCGTCCTGACCCACATTCATGGCTCCCAACATATCGGCCGCTTCCGGGCCTCTGCATTCCCCGACGATCAGGCGATCGGGGCGCATCCGGAGAGTGTTGATGACGAGTTCTCTTAACGTAATATCAGGGAGCCCGCTTTGATCGGCAATCCGCGTCCTCAAATACATCACATGCGGCTGGGGCAAGGTGAGTTCAGGGGTATCCTCAAGAACCAAGATTCGCTCTTGCGGCTGGCAATGCGCCGCCAATGCGTTAAGCAAGGTTGTTTTTCCTGAACTCGTGCCTCCACAGATCATGATATTTTTCTTTAATTGAACGGCATAGACCAGAAAATTTGCGCAAGCGGCGCTTAAAGTTTGAAGTTGGACCATCTCCTCAATTGAGGGACGCTTTTGGGGGCGTTTGCGAACCGTCAAAGCGAGAGATTTTACAATTGGATACCCGATTGCGTGTATTCGAGAACCGTCAACGCCAAGCAAATCCGCATAAGGCCTCTGAGGGGTCAGGGTTACCGCTCCAGCCATGGATTTTAAAACCTCCTGGCGTTCTGGATTTCCGAGAACCAGAGAAGTTTTTTCGACAAAAGACAATCCTGAACGTTCAATGTAAACAGCGCCATCTTCATTGATCATCACCTCGATGATGGCGCTGTTATTCATCAGTTTTAAAAATTCTTCTACGGTGTTCATTTCTTAATCCTATCACATTCCGCTTAAATTCAATCTCTTCATTCAAATGTAGTTTGACTCTCGTCGAGAAATGAGCTAAGATAAAGATACGGAATGCGCCTATTATTCGCATTCCTGTTTCTTTTATATCAGACGAATTAATTTGCCGTGGGAGCTTTATTTGACTGAATTTTTAATTAAAAAGTACTTATTTTTAAAATATAATTTAGAAAAAATCTCTTTAGATTCACATGGGTGGAAAACCTGTGGATAACTCACAAATAACCGCTCTGTGGTCAAAAACCATCGATGAGCTTCGCGGCGATATTGGGGATGAACAAGCGGACCTGTGGCTGCAACCCATTGAATCGATTAATTTAGATCATGGAGTTTTGCGCCTCAAGGTTCCCAATAAATATTTTTCCGATTGGATTAAAAAAAATTATCAGAAAAAAATTTTAGACCATTTCAAGAAAAACCTAGAGTCGGTGTCTTCAATTGACTATGATTACGATTTGGCCAAGGATATTAAAAATGGGATTCTTGAGACCGACCCCATTTCAGAACCAAGCCCTCAATATGATTTTAGAGCCAGCGATTTAAACCCGAAATATACTTTTTCGACTTTTGTCGTGGGGGCTTCCAACCGCTTTGCCCATGCGACCGCCGAAGCCATCGTCAGAAAACCTGGAATCCAATATAATCCCCTCGTGATCTACGGCGGCGTGGGGCTTGGGAAAACTCACCTCATGCACGCGATAGGACACGCTTTGAGAAAAGAAAATCCCTCCACCCGCGTTCTCTACACGACTTCCGAGCAATTCGTCAACGAATATGTGGAATGCATCCGCCACAACACAACCGAAAGTTTTCGCAACAAATATCGGAATTTAGATTGCCTACTAATGGATGACCTACAGTTTTTAATCGCTAAAGAAAGAAGCGAGGAAGAGTTTTTTCACACCTTTAACGCCCTTTTTAACGCCCACAAGCAATTGGTGATATCTTCAGACCGCTCACCCAAAGAAATGACTCCATATGAAAAGCGTTTGATTTCAAGGCTTGAGTGGGGGGTTATCGCTGATATCAAGATTCCGGATATAGAAACCCGCATCGCCATCTTAAGAAAAAAAGCTGAGCTTGAAGGCTTTTTTGTTCCGGATGACGTGATTTTATTTCTCTCTAGTTCCATAAAAACCAACGTTCGCGCTTTAGAAGGGGCCTTGATTCGCCTTAAAGCTTTCTCATTGGCGACGGGTAATCCGCTCTCGATTGACTACGCCAAAGAAATTTTAAAAGATTCAATCGCTAATGAAAATTCGTATTCTATATCAGTAGAGACGATTCAAAGGGTTGTCGCTTATAAATATTCGGTTGATGTAAAAGATTTAAAAGGGAGTCACCGCTACGCTTCTATTTCTATTCCCAGACAGGTCGCCATGTATTTGTGTTGCGCGATGACTGATATGTCCCTCAAAGATATCGGCAGAGCATTTGGCGGAAAAGATCATACGACTGTTATTCACGCAAGGGATAAAATCAGGAAAAAAGTCGAAGAAGACCCTTTTTTCCTGGAAATGATCAATAAACTTCAGTCTGATATCAAAATGGTTGAAGATAAAAAATTTGAGTGATAAAGATGGGGATAAAAAGATTAAACCTTAAAAAATTTGTTTATAAAAAAATTTTTGTGAATACTGTGGATAAAATTTCATTTTCAATCTTTAAACAAAGAATGGTTTTTTGTTTGATTTTAAAAGAGATTTTTATATTTAAATTATTTTATCCACAAAACCCATGCCTTTACTAAGGATATGAATATGAAAGTTACTTGTAATAAAAATGATCTAGTGGATGGAATTCAAACAATTCAAGCGGGATTGTCCAGCCGAACCACTCTTCCAATATTAATGAATTTTCTTTTAGAGACCGAAGATTCTTTTTTAAAGCTAACGGCAACGGATTTGGAAATAGGGGTTAAACATTATGTTAAAGCTCAAATAGAGGGCACGGGAAGCATCGCCGTTCCCGCTAAAAAATTTTCCGAAATGTTGCATAGTTTTCCCGAAGGCCAAAACGTTTCTTTAAGCATTGATTCCAATGGAAAACTTTCGCTAAGATGCGGAAGGTCTTATTTTTTAGTTTCCGGAAGTCCTAAAAACGAATATCCGGTTTTCCCTACAGTCAATAAAGAAAAAACTTTCAGCGTTTTAGCGAATCCAATTTTGGATATGATTTCAAAAACCTTGTTTTCAACGTCTTTGCCGGAAGTTAATCATGTGTTAAGCGGGGTTTTTTGGTCCGCCGATAAAGGAAAACTGGATATGATCGCTACTGACGGCCGCCGTTTAGCTGTCAGTTCTCAAGAAGCTCTTCCTAAAGAAGCCAGTTTTCAGTCCATTATTCCACATAAAACTCTTTCCGAGCTTTTGCGGTTGGCTTCTCTTCATAAAATAGATTCTGATTCCGCAAAAAAGATTAAAATAACCATTACGGATAATCAAATCGTGTTTGAATTTAATCAAACTACTCTTCTATCCCGTTTGGTCAGTGGAACTTTTCCCAATTATAAAAGGGTGATACCGGAAAAAACAGATTTTTCCATCACGGCCAACACCGCCGATTTATTGACCTCGACCAAACGCGCCGCTTTATGCGTGGGGGATCGCGGCGGAACGGTTTCTTATTCGCTTAATTCGGAAGCCCTTAAAATTTCTGCGATTAGCCCCTATTCTGAATATGACGATGAAATTCCAATTAAATATTCGGGGAATAAATTTGATATCGCCTTTAACCCGGCGTTTATGGTTGAAGCGCTTAAGAGAATTGATTCAGAATCGGTTCGGATGAGTTTTACCACTTCTTCTAACCCGGTTCGCGTCGAACCTGAAAAAGGGAAAGATTATTTCTTTATCATTATGCCGATGAGAGTCGAGGCTCCCGTGTGATTTCAAGCGGAAAAGATTTAGTTCGATCGTTTCAATTTCGGACCGGCCTTAATTTAGACCGGATGGCGGTTCTTAACTCCGTTTGGGATAAGGAGTGGGGATATGTAAATTATTGGAAGCTGTCCGGAGTTAAAAAGGGAAAGGTTTTAGTTCAGGTTACGTCTTCCGCCGCCGCTCAAGAGCTCCAGGCTAGAAGCCGGCAAGTGGTTGAAAGTTTAAATAAATATTTTCAAAAGCCATGGGTCAAAGGAGTTGTGTCTAGTTTTAAAAAGCCTGGCGAGAACGCATTTGATAGATAGTATTTTTTGAGTTTGTTGTGACTGTTCAAAGGAGAAAAAATATGGCGGATTCTTCAGTGATTAAAGAAAAAGAAGCGGATATGAAAAACGATAATTACGACGCTTCGAAAATTCAAGTTCTTGAGGGATTAGAGGCCGTCCGGAAAAGACCGGCCATGTATATTGGATCGACCGGCCCCACCGGGCTTCATCATTTGGTCTACGAAGTCGTCGACAACTCGGTTGATGAAATATTGGCCGGGCGCTGTACTTCTGTCGACGTGATTTTGCATCAAGACGATTCCGTTACCGTTTTAGATGACGGCTCCGGTATTCCTGTCGATCCGATGAAAGATCCAAAACTTCCCGCTAATATCAGAGGCAAATCCGCTTTGGAAGTTGTTTTGACCGTTCTTCACGCGGGTGGAAAATTCGACAAAGGAGCCTACAAAGTTTCCGGCGGTCTTCATGGGGTTGGAGTCTCGGTCGTCAACGCGTTATCTGAGCATTTAAAAGTTGAAGTTTATCGGGAAGGTAAAATTTGGACGCAGTCTTATAAGCGGGGCAAACCCGAAGGGCCGGTTGAGGCGACCGGGAAAACCCAGGATCATGGAACGAGGGTTACCTTTAAACCCGACGCCGATATTTTTAGCGAGACAAAATTTTCCTACGATATTCTTTCAAATCGCCTTCGAGAAATTGCCTTCCTAAACGCCGGGGCGAAAATTACGATTATTGACGAGCATGATGACAAAAAACACACTTTTCATTATGAGGGAGGGATCTCGCAGTTTGTCCGTTTTCTCAATGCGAATAAAAAGCCTCTCCATGTAGAGCCTATTTCCGCGTCTAAATCCAAAGAAGATACGGTCGTCGATTTCGCCATTCAATACAACGAAGATTACTCGGAAAACGTCTTTAGTTTCGTCAACGATATCAAGACCCCGGAAGGCGGGACGCATTTAGCGGGCTTTCGTTCAGCTTTAACCCGCGTCATCAACGATTACATTAAAAAATACGACTTGCTCAAAGGCAAAAATTTTACCGTTACCGGAGACGACGTTCGGGAAGGCCTTTGCGCGGTCATTTCCATTAAAATCCCCAATCCCCAATTTGAGGGCCAAACGAAGACCAAATTGGGAAATCAAGAAGTGGAAGGCATCGTGAAATCAATCGTGGGAGAAAGCTTGGGGATTTTCTTTGAAGAGAACCCAGCCACCGCCAAAGCCATTTCTCAAAAAGCGATTACCGCGGCCGAAGCCAGGGAAGCGGCCAAAAAAGCTCGGGATCTTACGCGCCGCAAGGGAGTTTTAGACGGTTCGTCTTTGCCTGGAAAATTAGCCGATTGCCAGGAAAGAGATCCGGAAAGATCCGAACTTTTTATCGTCGAGGGAGATTCCGCCGGCGGCTCAGCCAAGCAGGGCCGGGATCGCGTTTTTCAGGCGATTTTGCCCATTAAAGGAAAAATATTGAATGTCGAAAAGGCGCGTTTGGTTAAAATTCTATCAAACGAAGAAGTGCGAACGCTGATAGCCGCCATAGGAACGGGGATTGGATCGGAGGGCGATGAAGGCTTTAAACTTGAAAAATTGCGCTACCACAAACTCATCATCATGGCCGATGCCGACGTAGACGGCCAACATATCCGCACCTTGATTCTCACCTTCTTCTATCGCCAGATGCGATCTCTCATTGAAAAGGGCAATATCTATATCGCCCAGCCGCCCTTGTATAAAGTTAAAAAAGGAAAAAATGAGATGTATGTGGAAACCGAGGAAAAAATGGAGGCTTGGCTTTTAAACGAAGGTTTGGGATCGGTTGAAATTACGGCGATTAATCCCGCCAATGGGAAATCAAAAAAGCTGGAAAAATCTGAACTCAAGGATTTGGTTAAAATCATCGCGGATTTGGAAAGCGCGTTGCGCCATTTAGAAAGAAAAAGCATGTATCTGGAAGACTTTATCGCCTTCTATGATAAAAAGCAATTGCCGCTTTACCGCGTTGAGGCTTCGGCTGGAAATTATTTATTTTTCTATAGCGACAAGGAGTGGCATGAATATCGGGACCAGTTTGTCTCGAAGGAAAAAGAAAAATTGCTGGAATTAAAGAAATCTGAAAAGCCAGCCGCTGAAAATGGAGAAGTTTCATCTAATATCGAGATTGATGAGGAAGCGCTAGAGCCTGATATGCAGGAGTTATGGGAGATGGGACGATTGTCGAAAATAGCTAACCAGCTTGAGTCATTGGGTTTAGATATCCGTTGGTATGACATCATGCGGGATGAAAAAACAAAGCCCTTGTTTAAAGCCGTCAGCGACAAGAGCGAAAAAGAGGGCTATAGCCTCAAGGATTTGATTGAGACGGTTCGGGAGGCTGGAAGATCGGGGGCAACTATCCAACGCTATAAAGGTCTTGGAGAAATGAATCCTGATCAGCTATGGGAAACCACGATGGACCCCAAGCGCCGCAAACTCCTTAAAGTCGTATTGGAAGACCCAGCGGATGCGGAGCTGGCATTTACGACTTTGATGGGCGATAAAGTCGAGCCGCGGCGCGCGTTTATCGAGCGGCACGCCAAGGAAGTCAAGAATCTGGATGTGTGAGGGAACATGACCACGGAAAAATTCAGCCTTTAATCAGGGGAATGGCGTGCCGGATAAAAATAATTTTATAGCGAGTTGAGGAGAAATTTATGAGCAAAACGGAAGAATCTAAACCACAAGAACCATCGGGCAATGTTTTGCCGCGCGATATCGGCGCGGAGATGAAGGCGTCTTATATCGATTATTCGATGTCGGTCATCGTCGGCCGGGCTCTTCCGGACGTTAGAGACGGTCTCAAGCCCGTTCATCGCCGTATTTTATACGCGATGCATTCGGAAGGGCTCGCCTCAAACAAAAAATATTCTAAATGCGCCGGAGTCGTTGGTGAGGTTTTGAAAAAATACCATCCTCACGGCGACATGGCGGTTTACGACGCCCTGGTGCGCATGGTGCAGGACTTTTCGCTTCTCCATCCTTTGGTCGATGGACAGGGAAATTTCGGTTCCGTCGATGGCGATCCCGCGGCGGCCTATCGTTATACCGAGTGCCGACTCTCTAAATTCGGAGAGAATCTGTTAGCCGATATCGAAGAAGAAACGGTTGATTTTGTTCCTAATTTCGACGGAAATACCGTTGAGCCCACGGTGTTGCCAAGCCAATCTCCCAATCTACTCGTCAACGGCTCTTCCGGCATCGCGGTGGGAATGGCGACCAATATTCCGCCCCATAATTTAACCGAGGTTTGCGACGCGGCCATCGCTTTAATTAAGGACCCTAATCTTGATTCTAAGGAGCTTTTTAAAATTCTAAAAGGGCCCGATTTCCCGACCGGCGGAATTATTCGCGGCAGGGCCGGAATTCGCGATTATTTTGAAACCGGGCGCGGCTCGGTCAGAATTCAAGCCAAGACCGATATTGAGGATATTAAGGGCGGGCGCCAAGCCATTATCGTGACGGAACTGCCTTATCAAGTCAACAAAGCGACTTTGCTTGAGACGATAGCGGGCCTTGTTCGCGATAAAAAGATTCCGGATATTTCAGATATTCGAGATGAATCGGATCGAAGTGGGATGCGGGTCGTCATTGAGGTCAAGCGCGACGGAAACGCCAATGTTGTTTTAAACCAGCTCTTTAAGCACACGGCTCTTGAGACTTCTTTCGGCGTCATTTTATTGTCCTTGGTGGACGGGCGTCCGAGAATTTTGCCGATTCGAGAGATTATTGGGCATTTTATTCAGCATCGAAAGACGGTGGTGACCCGGCGCACCAAGTTCCAGCTTAAAAAAGCGCTGGACCGGGCCCATATTTTAGAAGGATTTTTAATCGCGGTTAAAAATATAGATCGCGTGATTAAAATCATCAGGGGAGCCAAGGATTCAGAAGAGGCTCGCCAGAAATTAATCGCGGAATTTGAACTCAGCAAAATACAGGCGCAAGCGATTTTGGATATGCGCTTGTCTCAGCTGACCAAACTCTCCGTTGGAGATTTGGAAGCGGAATACGACGCGTTGAAAAAGAGAATCGCGGAACTTAAGGGAATTCTCGCGGACGTTCAAAAAATCATGGCCATCGTGGTCAAAGAGCTGGAAGAGGTTAAAAAATCTTTCGCTCAAGAGCGCCGCACTCAGATTACCAGCGAAGCCGCCGAGATGTCTTTAGAAGACTTAATCGCGAAAGAAGATGTTGTGATCAGTCTTTCGAATTCCGGATACATTAAACGGATTCCCGTTACGACTTATCAAGCCCAGGGAAGAGGCGGCAAGGGAGTGACCGGCGCGGATGTCAAAGAAGAAGACTTTATTGAACATTTCTTTATCACCGATACTCACGCCACTCTTCTGTTTTTCACCAACAGAGGCCGAGCTTTCGCCTTGAGGGCTTTTGAGGTTCCCGAGGCGGGACGGGCTTCCCGCGGCAAGGCGGTCGTCAATTTGTTGGCCTTGACCGGAGAGGAAAAAATCACATCCTCAATAGCGATTCGCTCTTTTGAAGAGAAAAAGGGCAAGGAAAGTTTTCTGGTCATGTGCACCCGAAATGGCACGATCAAGAAAACGCCGCTGTCGGAATTCGAGCATATTCGCCGAAGCGGCCTCATCGCCTTGTCCTTAGATGAGGGAGATGTCTTGGTTGAAGTCCAACATACCAGCGGTTCGGATGGGCTTTTGATCGCTACCAAGGCGGGAATGGCCATTCGTTTCTCGGAATCCGATGTCCGCGCTATGGGAAGGACCGCGATGGGCGTGCGCGGAATTCGGCTTGATAAAGGCGATCAAGTTATTGGCATGGAGGCTTTCCCGTCCGATAGCAAGAAAACCTTGTTGACCGTTTGCGAGAACGGCTTTGGAAAGCGAACAGATCTCTCCGAATACCGAGGACAGCATCGCGGCGGATCGGGGATTATCACGATCAAGGCCACGGAGAGAAACGGAACGGTTATCGGAGTCAAATTGGTCACGGATGAGGACGACTTAATGGTCATGACCGAGAAGGGAAAGATGATTCGTCTTCGCTGCAAGGATATCAAGGTCATTTCCCGCAATACGCAGGGAGTCAGGCTTGTCCGTATGGATGAAGAAGACAAGGTCGCGCGCGTTTCCCCGGTCGCCGCGGAACCGATAGGGGTTTCCGAAGCGTCGGCGGAATGAAAAGCCTTTACTGGAAAATCGCCATTTTAATCGCGATTTTTGCGGGCTTTGAAAGCCCGGCTTTCGCGACAATCTCCTTTGGAGATTGGTCTTGGCAGATACTCAATAAGCAGGAAAATAGCGCACCGGCTCCGATTGATGAGATCCTTTTGCCTCCCAATGGGTATCTTAAAGGGCGCTTAAAAGCGGTACTAAACCTCAATAATCAAGGCGCAAGCCGGGAAGGAATTCTCCTGCGTTATACCCTTTCCGCCAAGGTCTACTCCATCACAAAGCCTGAAAAGGATAAAGGTTGGACCATTCCCTTTGCGGTGGATGAGAGACGGGTGCCGATCCTAAGGTCGGGTCAAACCCTTCCAGTTGTCTTTGACGTGACCGATCCAGTCAAAGATTATTTTAAGCGATTGGCCCTAGAAGGCTGGAAACCCGCAAAAATTAAAATAGAAGTGATGATTGAACCAAGACAAGGGGAGAATTCGGCGCTTAAGACGACGCAAACGGTTTTAAATGTCGCTGGAGATGCTTCCTTGTTGGAGAAAAAACGATGATTGATCCCGCGCTTTTAAGAAAAAATCCCGAAAAAGTTTTAGATTCTCTCTGTTCGCGCAATGAACGCTATAAAGCGAATTTGGAAGCGGCGATCAAAATGGATTCGGATCACAGGGCCCTTTTACAGGAAGTGGAAGCCTTGCGCGCGAAACGAAACGCTTTGTCGCAATCAGTCGGAAAAGCGAAAGCCTCCGGGGCGCAAGAGGAGGCGCAAAAATTGCTTGAGGAAGTGGGGCGTTTGAAATTGGCGATGGAGGACAAAGAAAAGTCCTTGGAGGTTTTGATCTCTCCACTTAAAGAAACGCTGTTGAGCCTTCCTAATTTGCCCCATGAAAGCGTTCCTCGCGGGAAAAATGAAGAGGACAATCGCCCCGTTCGTTTCAGCCAAAAGCCCGTTCCCTTTGATTTTAAGCCCTTGGACCATCAAACGATTGGGGAAAATCTGGGAATTTTGGATTTTGCCGCGGCGGCCAAGCTCTCGGGATCGCGTTTTGCCTTGTGGCGCGGCTTGGGTTCAAGGCTCATGGGGGCCTTGGTCAGTTTTACCCTTGATTTGCACCGCAAGGCGGGGTATGAGGAAATCTGGCCGCCTTATTTAGTCAAACCCGAGATTTTGGAGGGAACGGGGCAGCTCCCGAAATTTAAAGAAGATCTGTATCATTTGGAAGCCCCTGGAAAAGAAAACTCTCAAACCGCCGCAGATATGTATTTGATACCGACTGCCGAAGTGCCTTTGACCAATCTCGTGCGCGATGAAATTTTGTCCGTAGACAATTTGCCGATAAAAATGACGGCCTATACGCCTTGCTTTAGGCAGGAAGCGGGCTCTTACGGAAAAGACGTTAGGGGGCTTATCCGCAATCATCAATTTGACAAAGTTGAGCTTGTCTGGGTTACCAAACCCGAGGATTCTTTGGAGGCCTTAGAGTCTTTGACCCAAGACGCGGAAAGAGTTTTGCAGACGTTGGAAATTCCCTATCGTATTATTGAACTCTGCACCGGAGATCTCGGCTTTGCCTCGCGCAAAACATATGATTTGGAAGTCTGGATGCCGTTTGAGCAAAAGTATCGCGAGATTTCTTCTTGTTCCGATTGCGGGGATTTTCAAGCCCGCCGGATGAACGCGCGCTTTCGCCGCGCTCTCAAAAATCCGCCGGAATTGGTCCATACTCTTAACGGCAGCGGCGTCGCCATCGGAAGGCTCTTTGCCGCCATTCTTGAAAACTTCCAGCAAAAAGACGGTTCTGTTCTTTTGCCTAAGGCCTTGGTTCCTTACGCGGGGTTTGAGCGGTTAATGACGAAGGGTATGAATCAAGTCGTAGAGGCCAAAAAGGGTTAAGGCGCTTCCGTAGAGCTTGAGTAAAGAAGAGCCGCGCATTTTCAAAGCGGCTTTTGCCCCCAGATAAGACATGGGGATTGTCGCTATGGATAAAGCCAAAACGAGGGCCCAATCAATATGTCCGAGATACCAGTGAGTCAGCGTTCCGGGAATCGCGAGAAAGCAGGAGACGATTAAAGACGTCGCCAGGGCTTTTTTAGTCGGCATATTAATCCAACTGATAAAAAGCGGTCCGTAAAGAACTCCTCCGGCGTTGGCTAGAAGTCCCGATAGAAAACCGACGCCGATCGCGATGGCGGCGAGTTTTTTGCGATGAGACTTTTCCGTGCGGGCGATGCCCTCTGTTTTCTCGCGTTCTCCCTTCCACAACAGCATGATGCCAAGATAGCTGATGAAAAGCGCGGTGAGTATCATTAAGAAATGGCCGCCAACCCAGCTGCTGGCCAGTGATCCAATCGTCGTCGCCGGAATTCCCCATAAACAGGTCACTGCTACCGCATGCCAGTCAACAAGATCATTGCCTTGATAGGCCCAGGAAGCCGAGAGTGTGGTGGGCAGAGTCGCCGGAAGTGGAGAAGCGAGGGCGAAAAAGCGCGGAGTGTTTAAAAGAACGCGCAAAAGAGGAGTCGTGATCGCGCTTCCGCCCTTGCCGAAAAGTCCGGATAAAAAGCCGACGCCGGCGCCGATGAGGCTTGCGAAAATATAATAATTCCATGAAAAAGAATAGTGTGGGAGAGTAGGCATAAATTATTTTATCATAGAGAATGAATCAAGGAGGGTTTATGAAACAAGTTAGTTTAGGAAAACAAGGGCTTCAAGTTTCGGAAATGGGTTTGGGATGCATGGGGATGTCCGATTTTTACGGCGCAGCTGATGACGCGGAATCAATTCGAGTGATTCACAAAGCCATTGATCTGGGGGTTAATTTTCTTGACACCGCCGATATGTATGGGCCGTTTAAAAATGAAATTTTAGTCGGCAAGGCGATCAAGGATCGGCGCCATCGGGTGGTCTTGGCCACCAAATTTGGGAATCAAAGGAGCGAGGACGGAAAATTTTTAGGCATTAACGGGCGCCCGGAATACGTTCGCCAGTGTTGCGACAATTCCCTTAAGCGCCTTGGAGTAGACGTCATTGATCTTTACTATCAACACCGAGTGGATTCCAATGTCCCCATTGAAGAAACCGTCGGAGCGATGGCGGATCTCGTCAAGGCTGGCAAGGTCCGATATTTGGGTTTGTCCGAGGCCGCGGCCAAAACCATTCGGCGAGCCCATCGCGTTCACCCCATTTCGGCTCTTCAATCCGAATATTCCCTGTGGACCCGTGACCCGGAGGGCGAAATTTTGGAAACCGTTCGAGAATTGGGAATTGGTTTTGTCGCTTACAGTCCGCTTGGGCGCGGTTTTTTGACCGGACGCTTTAAATCTCCCGAGGATTTCCCGCAAGGCGATTATCGCCGGGCGCACCCGCGATTTCAAGGAGAGAACTTTTATAAGAATCTAAATTTGGTCAAGCATATCGAAGCCTTGGCCCAAAAGAAAAAGGCGAGTCCGGCTCAAATCGCCTTGGCCTGGGTTTTGGCGCAAGGAAAAGACATCGTTCCTATTTTTGGAGTTCGCAGTCTCGCCCGTTTGGAGGAAAACATTGGGGCGCTTGAGATTCATTTGACTGATCAAGAGCTTAAAGAAATCAATCAATTAATTCCCAAAGGTTCGACCGCCGGCCCGCGCTATGCGGAACAAGCCATGCAGGCGGTCAATCGCTGATTTTGAACTCTTGCTTCGACAATTGATAGAATGAAGAGAGAGATTTTTCTAGCGGAGGAATACCATGAACTATGAGTTTAAATTGCCGGATATCGGCGAAGGCTTAACTGAGGGCGAAGTCGTTAAATGGCATGTCCAGGAAGGTCAATCGGTCAAGGAAAATGAGCCTTTGTGCAATGTTTTGACGGATAAAGCCGAAGTCGAAATCCCCAGCCCCAAAACCGGTAAAATCGCGAAGTTAATGGCTAAACCCGGGGAAAAAGTCCAGGTCCATGCGCCTCTGGTGATTTTTGAATTGGAGGGAAACGTATCCGGAGGGGTGCAAACTCATTCTGTCGCGACCTCCGCGTCTGCGGCAGTCAAAACCTCGGTGGCGGTGGCGGATAAGCCCTCGGAAGCTATGGTGAGCGCGACGCCGGCGGTCCGAAAATTGGCGAAAGATTTAGGCGTGGATATCGCGGCGGTTAAGGGAACTGGCCCTGGGGGGCGCGTCACCGAGGTGGATGTTCGCGGTTTTGCCGGCGGAGCTTCTAAATCCGCTTTGGCACCATCCGCTTCTTCTGACATTAAGATCCCTTTTACCGGAATCCGCAGGAAAATCGCGGATAAAATGTCCGAGAGTTGGAAAAAAATCCCCCATGTGGCCCATATGGAAGAGGCGGACTTGACCGCCCTGGTCCAATTGCGGGAAGACATGAAAAAAGAGGCGGAACAGCGCACGATTAAGCTAACCTATCTTCCGTTTATTATCAAAGCCCTAGTGAAAACCTTTCCGGAGTTCCCGATGTTTAACGCGACATTAAATGAAGCAGAGAGCGTTATCATTGAAAAACGCTCCTATAATATCGGTATTGCCGTCTCCGCCGATCAGGGTCTTGTGGTTCCGGTCATTAAAGGCGCGGGGAATATGGACGTCTGGGGTTTGGCGGCGGAAATCGAGCGTTTGGCCGAGAAAGCGCGCGCCAATCGTTTAGAGCTTTCCGAAATGCAGGGAGGCACTTTTACAATCACCAATATCGGACCCTTGGGCGGGCTTTTCGCGACGCCGATCATTAATTTTCCGGAGGTCGCGATTTTGGGAGTTATGAAGATTCAAGATCGTCCCATGGTTCGGGAGGGCAAGATCGAAATTAGAAAGATGGCTAATTTTATTCTTTCTTTCGATCACCGGATTACCGATGGCGCTCAAGCGGCGATGTTTATGAACACGTTTGTTAAGCATCTGGAAAATCCGCGCACCTTAATTTAAGGGAGATTTTCTATGCCTATTGAAACGGAAGTCTTGGTCGTTGGCGCCGGCCCCGGCGGCTATGTGGGGGCCATTAAATTAGGGCAATTAGGCAAAAAAGTCCTTTTGGTCGACAAAGATAAAAATTTGGGCGGTGAGTGCTTGAATTACGGCTGCATCCCCTCAAAAGCCCTGATTTATTCCGCCAGCCAATTTTATGAAGCAAAAAATTCCGCCTCCGCCGGCCTCAATGCCGGAGATATTTCCCTTGATTGGGGAAAGGTTCAGGCTTGGAAATCTCAACTAGTGGGGGGGCTCAACCGCGGGGTCGCGTCCTTGACGAAAGGCCGCGGCGCGACCTTGATGACCGGAGAAGCCGTTTTTACCGGAGAGCATTCGGCCAAGGTTAAAACCGCTTCCGGAGAAGAAGAAGTTCATTTTGAGCACGCCTTGATTACGACCGGCACTCGCCCGATTTCTCTTCCGAACTTTCCTTTTGACGGAAATAAAATCATCAGCTCGAAAGAGGCTCTGGATTTGACGGTCGCGCCCAAAAACCTTTTGGTTATTGGAGCCGGCGTTATTGGACTTGAACTCGGAACTGTTTTCGCGAAACTGGGAACGAAGGTCACAGTGGTTGAATTTCTGCCGCAGATTTTGCCCGGCATTGACCCCGATTTTACGACTCCAGTTTCTCGCAAGCTTCAAAAGCTGGGGATCGAAATGTTTCTTCAATCCAAGGCGAAATCTTATAAAGATTTAGGGGAAACCCTCCAAATCGAGATCGAGACTTCCCAAGGAGTCAAGACTATTGAAGCCGAGAAAGTCCTAGTGACAGTGGGGCGCGCTCCAACGACAAAAAATCTCGGTCTTGAGACCTTGGGGGTTGAGACCGACGCGAAAGGCCATATTCGGGTTGATGAGCGTTTTAGAACCAATGTTCCCCATATTTACGCGGCGGGGGATGTTGTCGGGGCTCCGTATTTGGCGCATAAAGCTTCCCGCGAGGCGATTTTAGCGGCTTTAAATATCAGCGGCTTTTCTTCCGAGTCTCGGGGCGCGGTGCCCTGGGCCGTTTTTACCGATCCTGAAATATCTTATGTCGGCGAGACTGAAGCCGAGCTCAAGTCTAAAAACGTCCCGATTTTGGTTGGGAGATTTCCCTTTGCCGCTTCAGGAAGAGCGCAGGCGGTTCGCCAAGCGGAGGGGTTTGTGAAGGTGGTCGCGGATAAAACTGATCACCGGATTTTAGGAGCGGGTTTTGTCGGCCCTCATGCCTCGGACTTAATCGGCGAGGCTTCTCTAGCGATTAAGATGGGAGCGACGATTGAAGACGTCGCGGGAACTATTCATCCGCACCCGACCTTGTCCGAGGCGTTTCAAGAAGCGGCGGAAGCGGCCTTGGGTGAAGCTATTCACATTTTGGCCAAGACCGCCTGATTCGGTGGATGCATTTTCTCCCCTTGATATCCGCTTTCTCGGACTTTTGGATTACGGAAAGGCTTTAGACCTTCAGCGAGAGCTTCTAGCCCAAAGAAAAAAAGGCCTAATTTCGGACACACTGCTCCTTTTAGAGCATCCTCCGGTTTATACGTGCGGGATTTCTTCTAAAACCACGCAGCCGCCCAATCTTCCGCATCCAGCCTATTTAGTCGAGCGCGGTGGAGACTGGACCTATCATGGCCCTGGACAATTGGTGGGGTATCCTATTATCAACTTGTCCACGCGAAATTTTAAAGTGCGGGACTATTTGCGTTTTTTGGAAGACGTGATCATTGAGTCTCTCGAATCTTTCGGTCTTAAGGCGGAGACAATCCGAGGTTTGACCGGGGTTTGGTGTCAAAACAAAAAAGTGGCGTCTATCGGCATCGCGGTCAAGCAAGGAATCGCTTATCATGGGTTTTCCATTAATGTCAGTTGCGATTTAAAGGCCTTTTCAGCCATTTATCCCTGCAAACTTGAACCGGCAACAATTTCAAATCTCGAAGCCTTGATGAAAAGATCGGTTTCAGTGAAAGAATGCGCCCGCGCGATTTCGGAGGTTTTCGCCCGAAAAACAGAAGGTCTTTTAGCGGCATGAACATCACCGTGATGAAATTTGGCGGCACTTCCGTCGCCGATCCGGAAAAAATTCAGCGCGCTGCGGCCCGGGCCATTGCCGAAAAAAAACGTGGAAAAGCGGTCGTAGTCGTTGTCTCCGCCCCCGGGGAAATGACCGATGAGTTGTTGACTCTTTCTTCCCGCGTCTCAAAAAACCCGTCTCCCAGGGAAAAAGATCAGCTGATTACGACCGGAGAAATTGTCGGCGTGTCTTTGTTTGCGATGTCTTGCCTTGAGCAGAGGGCCCGGGCTATTTCTCTCAGCGCCGCTCAGGCTGGAATCGCGGCTTCGGGGTTTTACGGGAATGCCGATATCTCAAGACTCAATCCGCGGCGGATTTTAAGAGAGCTCAAAAACGGGAAAATCACCGTGGTCGCCGGATTTCAAGGCATAAACGCGGAAAAAGACATTCTCAGTTTGGGACGAGGAGGCTCGGATTTAACGGCGATCATGTTAGCCTCACAACTCAAGGCTAGGCAATGCATGATTTTTAGCGATGTCCGCGGAATCTATACAGCCGATCCCAGAATGGTCGCCAAGGCGCGGATCCTCAAAA
>JAJZJF010000012.1 GCA_021810245.1 bacterium | reverse complement strand
GATCTAGATCTGAAATCAAGTCTTCCGCGTCTTCAATTCCGACAGAGAGGCGAATGAGTCCGTCAGTGAGACCGCGCTTGAGCCTTTCTTCCCGGGGAATGGCGGCGTGGGTCATCGTGGCGGGATGACCAATTAGCGATTCAACTCCGCCGAGGCTTTCGGCTAAGGAAAAAATCTTCATTTGAGAGGCCATTTTTTTAGCCGCCTCAAAACCATCCGCGAGTTCAAAAGAAATCATTCCGCCAAAAGCCCGCATTTGTTTTTTGGCTAGAGTATGTCCCTTGTGGGATTCAAGGCCTGGGTAATAGACCTTTAAGACCTTGGGATGTTGAGAAAGAAAGCGCGCGATTTTAAGGGCGTTTTCGCAATGCCGCTCCATTCTCAAGGCCAGGGTCTTGGTTCCGCGCAAGAGAAGAAAAGAGTCCATCGGCCCGGGAACCGCTCCAACCGAATTTTGAATAAATTTAAGGCGTTCATGCCAGGATTTATCCGATGTAATTACCGCGCCTCCCACGACATCGGAATGCCCGCCGATATATTTGGTGCTTGAATGAACGACCAAATCAGCTCCGAGAGTAAGCGGCTCTTGAAGATAAGGAGTCGCAAAGGTATTGTCGACCGCGACGGAGACGTTTTTTTCGTGCGCGATTTTAGAAACCTCGGAAATATCGGTGATGTTAAGAAGAGGATTGGTCGGGGTTTCAAGCCACAAAAGCTTTGTTTTTGGCGTTATTTTTTTAAGAACCTCTTTGGGATCGGTGGTATCCACAAAATCAAAGAGGATTCCAAAGCGCTCAAAGACCTTGGTAAAAACCCGGTAGGTGCCTCCGTAAATATCGTTTCCGCTAATTACGTGATCTCCGGAATTCAAAGCGGAAATAACCGCGCTGATAGCCGCCATTCCGCTTGAAAAACAAAGGCCATATTCTCCGCTTTCCAAAGCCGCGAGGTTTTCTTCCAGGGCCTTTCGAGTCGGGTTTTGCGTTCTTGAATATTCAAATCCCTTGTGGACCCCGGGAGATTCCTGGACATAGGTTGAGGTCAGATAGACCGGAGTCATGACGGCCCCTGTCGCGGGATCGGGCTTTTGCCCGGCATGAACGGCCCGGGTTGAGAACTTTCCTTTTGTATTCATAATTCATTCTAGCAAATTAGGGACAGTCCCCTTTTTTATCCATAAAAATAAATGATAATTTCACAAAATGAGACATTTGTCTTTCAAATATTCAATTTTATTCTTAAAAAATAAGGAAATAAATAGGGACTGTCCCTTTTTTAAGTTAAGCGTCGGCGGGATTGAGATTTAAAAACCGCATCTTGACCTGATGCGCCAATAGGGCGTAGGCAAAAAGAGTCAAAAGCAACCACGGCCAAAAAGACCAGGGAAGGGGGACTAGCCCAATATAGGACGCAATGGGAGAATAGGGCAGAATGGCCGCTATCAAAGCGATGCCCCCAGTGGTCAAAAACAAGCCCGGGCTTGCCCAGCTTTGGATAAAGGGGATATGGCGGGTTCTAATAATATGGACGACCAACGTTTGAGTGATCAAGGATTCGACAAACCAGCCGGTGTGAAACAAGCGCTCTAAATATTCCTTGGTAGATGCCGGAGTCTGGGGATTTGAAAACAAATGACAGCCGAAAAACCACATCATTAAGGCAAAAGTCGTGTAATCGAAAAGAGAACTCACGGGTCCAAGATACAGCATGAATTTTTTAATAAGAGAGATGTCCCATTTTCGGGGCTTTCGCAAATAATCTTCGTCTACCCGATCAAAGGGAATTCCGACCTGGGAAAAATCATAGAGGAGATTGTTGACCAAAATCTGAATGGGCTCCATGGGAAGAAAAGGAAGGAGATAAACCGCTCCCAGCATGCTAAACATATTTCCGAAATTAGAGCTAGCCCCCATGCGGATATATTTAATGATATTTCCAAAAACCTTTCGCCCCTCGATAATTCCATCGTCTAAAACCATTAGGCTTTTTTCAAGCAAGACGATATGGGCGGATTCTTTCGCGACATCGGAAGCGGTATCGACAGAAATCCCGACGTCGGAACTTTTAAGCGCCGAGGCGTCGTTGATGCCGTCTCCCAAAAATCCCACGACATGCCCGTTCTCGCGCAAGGTCGTAATAATCTCCTCTTTCTGGGAGGGAGATAAGCGGGCAAAAATCGAATGTTTCAATACCGATTCCTTGAATTTTTGAGGGTCCATTTTTTGGAGGATGTCTCCGGTGATAATTTCGGAAACCTCAAGCCCCACGTCTTTGCAGACTTTTTTTGTCACCAGGGAATTGTCTCCGGTCAAGACCTTGACCGCGACCCCCGCGCGGTTTAAAGCTTTTATCGCGACCGCGGCGGAATCTTTGGGCGGATCAAAAAAAGCGATATAGCCCAGCAAAATGAGATCTTTTTCGTCGGAAGCGGAGAAGTTTTCTTTCGCGGTCGAAAAATCGCGGTAAGCGACGGCCAAAACGCGATACCCATCGGCGCTGAGACTTTCATACTCTTCAAGCAGGTCTCTTTTGAGCATGTCGATTAAAGGATAGACGGCCTCATCGACTTGATAGCGATTACAGACGCTAAAAATTTCTTCGACTGCGCCCTTACATATCAGGACATGGTCTCCCTCGTAATCGATGACGACCGACATCCGGCGGCGCACGAAATCAAAAGGAATCTCGTCGACTTTTCGGCAGCTGCGCTCGACATCCAGATCGGAATGAGACAAAATCGCCTTGTCCAATAGATTTCTGAGCCCTGTTTGATAAAAGCTGTTCATGTAGGCGTATCTGAGAACGTCTTCGGATTCCCGATTGGTGACGTCCACGTGTTTTTCCAAGATAATCCGGTCCTGGGTTAGCGTTCCGGTCTTATCCGTGCAGAGAACGTCCATCGCGCCTAGATTTTGAATCGAGTTAAGGCGTTTAACAATCACCTTTTTTGACGACATCATTAGAGCGCCCTTGGATAAGTTAACGGTGACAATCATGGGAAGCATTTCCGGAGTCAACCCCACGGCGACGGCTAGTCCAAACATCAAAGCGTCCAGCCAGCCGCCCCGAGTAATTCCTACCAGAAAAAAGACAACCGCGACCATGACGATCATAAATCGGATCATCAGCCAAGTAAAATCCGAGATGCCCCTGTCAAAACTGGTCAAAACTTTTTGTTCGCCCAATTTTTTAGATATTTCGCCGAAATAGGTCTTGGCGCCAGTAACGACAACCACGCCCTTGGCGCTTCCGCTCAGGACATTGGAACCCTGGAAACAAATATTTCCTAGCTCAAGAATGGTCTTTCCCGAAACGTCGCATGGAAAAGCATTTTTTTCAACCGGCATCGATTCGCCGGTCAAAGCCGCCTGGCTGACAAAGAAATCTTTCGCGGAAATAAGCCTAAGATCCGCCGGGATAATCGAGCCCGCGGCTAGAAGGACGAGGTCTCCGCAAACGAGATTTTGAGGCGGAATTGAAAGTTCTTGTCCATTTCTTAAAATCAGGCACGTGGTTTTAACCATGGCGATGAGTTTCTCGACCGCGTTGTTGGAGCGGGTTTCCTGGACATAGGACAAAATCACGCTTAAAAAAAGCATCCCAAAAACCACGATCGCCGATCTTAAGTCGCCCATGAAAAGAGAAATGGCGGCGATGACCGTTAACTGAATAATGAGGGGATTTTTAAAACGCAGAAGAAAATCAAGAATTAAACTTTTGTCCTTGGGGTCCTGGGTGAGATTAGGGCCTAAAATTTCCAGGCGCTCTTGAGCTTCTTCTTCGGTCAAGCCTTGTTCGCTTGAAGAGACGCGAGCTAAAAATTCCGGCGCGTTTAAAGCGGAAGCGTCCATCAAGTTGAGAGATTGAGGAATTGTTCCCATTAGCGCCTTCTTGCCAGAAACGCAATCTCCGAAATTGGCGTCGGTTTTTTTATCAGCTTTATTTGCACGCTACTCCGCGAAAAAAATTTCAATAAATTTGCAATAAATTCCTGAAATCCATTATAACACTTTTTAGTTTTTG
Organism: bacterium; assembly: GCA_021810245.1. Taxonomy (GTDB): domain Bacteria; phylum Elusimicrobiota; class Elusimicrobia; order UBA1565; family UBA9628; genus JAKAQV01. Next base: position 28,292 of record JAJZJF010000012.1, on the reverse strand, counting down.
GACATTTTGATAAACTAACGCAAGGAGTAATGCTTTTTTAATTATGAGCGTAGAACGCAAGGCGTCTTATTTTCTTTTCGGCATCGCGGCGGGATTGATTATTTGGTTTCAATTGGGAGCGGCTCTCTTGGCGGGACTGATCTCTCTATTGATACTTGAATCGGCGAGAAAAATATCCGTCAAAAAATTTGGCAACACAAGTTCTAAACTCATCGCCCTTTTTTCCTTTCTAATTATTTCCGCCGTTTTTTTCTGGATACTGGCCGCCTTCGTTCACTTGGCCGCCATTCGCGCGCCCATGATCGTTTCTCTCTTTATTCCCAAAATTAAATCCTTGGCGGATCAATGGGGCATTTCTCTTCCCTTTGACAATCTCGATGACATCCGCGCCTTGATTGCCGGTTCCGCCAAGGATAATCTTCGACAAATCACCCATGCCAGTTCTCTATTAACCAAGGGATTTCTGCAAATTGCCCTGGCAATCTTTGCCGCTGTCGCCTGTTTTTGGGAAGAAAAAAATAAAACCAATCCCGAAGCCGGGTTTTCCGAAAGGCTTAGAGAAGAGATGTCGGCTCGGATGGAACTCTTTATGAAAGGTTTTCAGAAAGCCTTTGGCGCTCAGTTTACGATTTCATTGATCAACACGGGACTGGTCTCGTTTTTGCTTTTAATCCTGGGAATCCCTTACATGCGTTTTTTGATTACGGCAACCTTCGTTCTGGGGCTTTTGCCCGTCATCGGAGGCGCGGTCACCAACGCCGCCATATTGGCGGCAGCCTTTACCGTTTCGACAAGAACCGCCATTCTCGCGCTTGTTTCTCTTTTGGTTTTACACCACGCGCAATATCCCATTCAGGGCCAGGTTTTCGGAGAGCAGATGAAGGTTCCGGCCTGGGAAATTTTAGTGGGGCTTATTCTGGGGGAGGCGATTTTAGGCGTGGCGGGAATGGTCTTGGCCCCGGCCGCCGTTTTTTATCTTCACTCGGAATTTGATCTGCTCTAAACTGAGGGCAGAACTCTAGTTGCCGCGAAGAAAAAGTTTGATCATTTCCGATTCCGCGTAGAAATAAAGTTCGCAACGGATCGTAAAATCAGATTGAGACATCACGATATTGCTGACGACCAAAACATTGGCTCCGGCAATTTTTTTAAACCCTTCTTCTACCAGACGGCGTCTACTGCCTTCCAAAACTTCCGGGACAGACAAAATTAAAATGGTTGAAAAAAGCTCTCCCAATTCTCCGCAAAAACCATGCGCGACAATATTAGATATTTCTCGGACTACGTCTTGGGGGGGAAACGTGGTATGGGCGTCTATCGGGCTATAAATCTTGTTCCAGGCCCGCCCTAAGGAAGCGACGCTGTCGGGAGGCATAATCAGATGAACCCCCAAAGGAACTCCGTCTTGAAGGGGAAGATAGGCCGACCAATAGGGTTTCTCGGAATCGGGGAAAGTCGAAAAAAGCGGAGTTTCAAAATTATGATAGATGGAAGAAGCGGTGCATTTCCAAGATTCTTGGCTCAGCTTAGAAAGGTACTGCGCCGTTTTTTGCGCCCCGGCGTCAAGCGCGTTTAAGATTAGTCTCTGTTCTCGCTCGGAAAGAGATTCCATGAATGAATTATGAGAAGACCTTCGACAAAGCGGCCGTAACATCCTCAATGACAAAGGGCTTGAGCAAAACTCCGCTGGCCCCCATCGCCAAGGCCTGTTTTTGGAGCATTTTTTGATCGTTGGCTGTCACGATTAGAATTTTCGCCTGCGGGTGTTTCAGTCGTATTTCTTTTAAAACGAAAAGCCCGTCCATATCGGGAAGCGAAATATCCAAGGTCATCAGATCGGGGTTATGCTCGGCATAATGAGCGATGGCTTCTTTCCCATTTTCGGCAAAGCCCACGACCTTATGGCCCAAACTCTCAAGGTTAGTCGACAACAAATCCCGCATGATCGGCAAATCCTCGACGATAAAAATGTTTTTTCCCATAATTATTGTCTGTTTAATTCTTTCAAACCGCCTTGTCCTATCAGAAACCGAAAGAAAGTCAAGCCCCCAAGCGGCGTTCCAAAGCCTTGACCCTTGCCAAAAGAACTTCACGCTCAAAAGGTTTGGTCACGTATTCATCGGCCCCGCGGTCATATCCCCGAATTTGCTCAATGACTAAAGCCCGAACGGTCAGCATTAAAATCGGCAGTTCAGAATACCTAGAATCTTGGCGAATGCGCTGGGTGAGTTGAAGTCCGTCAAGGCGGGGCATATTGAGATCAAAAATGCCCATATCCGCGCCTTCCGTATTAAGCTTGTCCCAAGCCTGCTGTCCATCTACGGCCTCGACAACGGCATAGCCGTCTTCTTCCAGCATCATGCGAAGTATCTCCCGCACGCTGGGGTCGTCATCGGCGATTAAAATCTTGCGTGATTGTTCCATAATCTCCCCAAAAAGGGACAGTCCCCTTTTTTATCTTTTCCTTCCCTGCGAAGAAAAGGGGACTGTCCCGTTTTCCCAGGCATAGCCGATGCCGTGAACGGTTTTGATGCAGGATCCCCATTCTCCGAGTTTTTTTCGCAAGGATTCGACATGTTTATCCACCGTCGAGGATTGAACGCTGTCTGAATCGGAACGGATCATCTGGAGCAAGGTTCTTCTCTCAAGCGCAAATCCCGGGCGCTCCAGGATAAAAGCGAGAAGTTCAAATTCCGTTTTTGTCAAATCAAGAACCTTTTCGTTTAAAGAGGCCTCTCGCTTTAAACGATTGATTTTAATTTTCCCGTCTTTAGACTTAATCTCCTTGGCTTCCGGAGGTTTAAAACGCCGAAGGGCGGCTTCGAGTTTCGCCGCGAGAAGCTCTCCTGGGATATCAGAAGAAATCACGTCATCGGCCCCGGCGTTTAAAAGCTCGACTAAGCGCGAGGGAACTTGGGTTCTTGAGGCGACCAAAAGAGAAATCCCGCGGCCTTTTTCCCGAATCAGTTTAAGGCTTAAGGCGTCCGGCAACAAGGATTCGGCGATGATGACCGCGCCCGGGAGCTTGGGCAAAAGGCCTAAAGCGCTTTTAAAATCCGCGCTTTTTAAGATTTTCCAGCCGCGGAGAGAAAATGCCTCTTCCCAAATCCCTCCCAAAGGCTCGCCTGACGCTATCAGAACTTCCATTTCTGAATTAATCTAGCAAATATTAATTAAAAAAGGGACAGTCCCTTTTTTATTTGCCGAGACTCATGGGATGAGTTGAAAAGTCTCGAAATTCCTGCTACACTGTCTGTATGGCCATATTCGACGAGGCGACTCACGAAATATTGATGAAGTTCCTGGACAAGAAAGCCCAGGACGCGGAGAGGGAAATTACTGAGCGCGGGACGCTGTCTGAAGAGCACGCCATCCCGCTGATTCTCAAGTCTCAATTCAATCACATCGCCCATCTCGATACGGAGATTACCGAACTGCGCGGCGTCATGGACAAGAGGTTTGAGCAGATCACCAACGACATGAACGGGCGGTTTGCGCAGATAACAAAACTCCTCCTCGGCACCGTCGCTTTCTTAAGTCTTCTAATGACGGCTCTGCGCTTCATTCGTTAAAAAAGGGACAGTCCCCTTTTTCCTTTTGCCTTCTTTTCCTTTCCGTTTCTTTCCGTTCCTTCGCCGTTTCTTCGTGACTCACGCGTGATTTTCGTATACAATCTCAAGGAATGGGAAATCAAAAAAAGCAGGCGACACTTCCCGCTAAGAAAGAAAAAGGCCCCGGGAAACCGGGGCCTTGGGTAGCTTGCAACCGTCCGCCTGTCATATCTAGTTTAGCAGGGGCCCTGACTGTTGTCAAGTCTAAAATTTGCCCCGCAAGTTTAATAGGCTATTGCAACACTTTAAAAAAGAAAAGACCTGCCGGGGCGAGACTCGAACTCGCATCTTTCCGCTTGACAGGCGGGCGCTCTACCGTTAAGCTACCCGGCAAGTCCTTCTCTATTCATACGGCAAAGCCCTCAAAAATGTTCCCTTGGGCGCAATGGGGACTGCCTTCGCTCGCGAAGCGAGAGCGTGCTGGAACATCTACAAGAAAGGCTTTATGGTTCGGCCTGTCCCTTGTTCTTCTCTTGCTCGCGCCTGCCGCAAGGGCGCAGGTGCAATTGGCGATAGCGACGCCCACTTACCCGGCTAACGGGTCTTACTTTAACCTTCAAAATAACGTCCCTAATTTCAACTGGATAGGGCCCTCAACAACGACTATCGCTCTTTCCACTTCGCCCGTTTGGAATCTTGATGTCAATACCGACCCCACATTTGTCTCGGGAGCCGTGATCAGCATTTCCACGCCAGCCGTGATTCTAAGCACAAATCTCGCGGGAACTCGAGGAACTTATATTTCAGGAACTCCGCTTTCCAACAACACGACCTATTATTGGCGCGTTTACGCGACAGACGGATCGGGCGGCCAAAGCATGTCTTGGAGCACGTTTAGCTTTGTCACCAATTTCGCCAATTCCCCCAATGTCTCGGCCTCCAATTTTGGAAGCCTCAATTCTTCAAATCAATTTACGCCGGAAAACACTTTTATTACTCTCGCCTCGGGCGTCACGTCGCAGATTTCCGTCGCTGATTCCATTAGCGGACTCGCTATTTCAACATCCGCCTTTCCATTTTCCGGTGATGACAATGACGCCGCAACGGGAACTAGCGGATACGGCGTTCTCTATTCAACGGACGCCGGGTCGAGCTGGGAAGATTATTCCGCGCTCAACATCAGCGTCCCATATGCTGGAGCCAATATTGACGTCCTAGCTGTATTCAATGGATTTCTCTATGCCGGCCTTAGCAATGGGACTATCATCTACACTTCTAACGGAACGCTCTGGAATACGGTCTATTCCGGATCCGGAGGCGTGGGCCATTTTGTCGTTTTTAATAATCATCTTTTTGCGACAACCAATGCTATCGTTTCTATTAATACCAGCAACGGGGTCAGCGTTGTTTTTAACGCTGGAGCAACGGGTCTCGGTGTTTTTAACGGAACTCTCTTTGCCGCGTTTTATCCTGGCAGCGCTATTTATAGCACACAAGATGGAGTTAACTGGGTCTATACGGCAAATCTTTCAGTATGCTCGGACAACTACGCAAGATTTTTTACATTCAACGGTGAAATTTACGCCAATATTAACGAAAGCCCCGGAATAAGTTGCAGCGGACTATTTAGAAGTCCCGATGGATTTAACTGGACAAACATTGAATATCAATCCACACCGGGAACTCTCAGCGGCGCAACGGTTTTTAATGGGAAACTTTATGCGGGCACACAAAATGGAGGGGCAAATCCGCTCATTTATTCCAGCCAAGATGGTCTCACTTGGACTGCAGACAATGGTTCTCTCACAAATCCTTCTTTAGGCGGCACAGCTAACACTCTCGGCGTAGCCAACGGAAAACTTTATGTTGGAATCAGCACAAATACCGCTAAGATTTATGAAACACCGGACGGGACTAATTGGTTTCCCACTATTTCAGGCGGCACAGGGCAAGGAGGGGCTGGAGCGCCGGTTAATTTTAACGGAACGCTTTATGCCGCGGCGGGGCCAGATCTCATCCGCCTGACACCGGTCTCAACCACTCTCCCTGGCGGAAACGGAACGCCTTCGGGAACTCTCTCCGCCACAAATTTAAATCTTGTCACATCGACGAGCGCGACGACTTGCGGCGGAACTTATCCTTGCACGGCCACAAACCAAGTGATGTTTACGGCATCTGACATGGCGGGAAATACCGTGCGCGCGGGGCCTTACGCGGTTTTGGTCGACACGACGGTCGAACCCGCGATCTCGACGCAGACATATCCCGCAAACGGACAATATATCAATGTCAATCCCAATTTTGACTGGCAAGGCCCGAGCGCTGGGCTTATCTCATCTCTGCAGCAGCCCGTCCACTATAATTTGGAGGTTTCAAATTCTTCGAATTTTTCAAGCCTTCTTATTTCGATTAGCACGCCGGCTATTATCGTCAGCACGGCAATCCCCACGGTCAATGGGGCCTATATCTCGACATACCCCGCCACGACATTCGCGAACAATACCTCTTATTATTGGAGAGTTCAAACGATAGACGGCTTTGGCGCGGCAAGCGCGTGGTCGAACGTCGCAAGTTTTGTCACTGATTTTTCGAGTCCTAGCGGGTCCGGTTTTGAAAGTTTCAATCAAATTGGATCGTCTTTGACCGAAAGTCAGCTCAATACTCTCGCCGCGGGCGTGACCGCGCAGATTACGGTTCAAGATTCTATTTCAGGCCTCGCCGTTTCAAGCGGAGCCTTGGCTTTTCTAGGAGACGGGCATGACGATCCCCAAACCACCAGCGGTTTCGGCGCGATTTATTCGACAAATGCCGGTCAAAACTGGATTAGTTGGGCCGCTTCCACGAGCGCACTGGTAGGCAGTTCCGGAGATAACATGGGAGCTCTCGCCAGTTTTGCCGGAGAACTCTATGCGGGAGATTATACTCATGGAGACGTCTATGTCAGCCCGGATGGGATCAATTGGAGCGGGACCTCCGTCAGCAGCCCCATCTACGCTTTAGCGGCGTTTAACGGAGAGCTCTATGCGGGCAGCAACGGCAGCGTCTTTTCGGACTCAGGCGGAATCTGGAGTCTTGCGGCCAATATCGGCAATCAAATACGAACTTTCGCGGTTTTAGGCGGCACTTTATACGCCGGAGATGGAGCCAATGGACATGTTTATTCCAGCGCCAACGGAACGAGTTGGAGCGACACCGCCACGGGAGCCAACTCCATCTACGCTTTAGCCGCTTTTAATGGCGCTATTTATGCGGGAGACGTGGTCACCGGAAAAATATATGAAAGCGCTAATAATACCGCTTGGAACACTACTGGGATTACTCTCAACCAGGGCATTGCGGTCTTGGCAGTTTTTAATGGTCGCCTCTATGCGGGTGGAATAGGAGGCGACGTTTATTCCAGCGTTGATGGAAAAACTTGGAATGTCGGAATTCCAGTTGGAAGCGACATTACCGCTATGAGTATTTTTAATGGCCAACTCTATGCGGGAGACGCTAATGGGTATCTGCATTTTACTTCCGACGGTGTCAACTGGAGCACGGGAACCTATCTTGGCGCGGGGATTATCTCGCTTTCCTCTTATAATGGGAATTTTTACGCCGGAGACACAAATGGCCAAGTCCATCAATTGGCGCCCGTAACAGCGGTGCTTTCTGGCTCTGATGGAACGACGTCGGCTGAAACTCTTTCCACATATGGCCTTGATCTGGTCAGCTCGACTAACTCCATCACCTGCGGAGGCGTTTATCCCTGTGGAGCGACCGACCAAATCATATTTACCGCTTCAAACCTTGCGGATAACGCTCTGAAGGCCGGACCTTACGCCGTTTTCGTTGACACCACCCTTCCAGCCCCGCCGACGCCAAGCTATCCCGCCAATGGCCAGAATATTGGGCTTGACCCCAATTTTGATTGGACCGGTCCCAGTACATCCATTGTCGCGGGGCTTCATCAACCCGCTTATACCAATCTTGAAGTGTCTAATTCTCCCGCTTTTTCAAGCCTTCTTATATCGATTAGCACGCCGGCGGTTGTTTCCAGCACTCAAGTCACTACCGCGGACGGGGCCTATATCTCGACTTACCCTGTTACCGCTTTCCTGAGCGGTACGACTTACTACTGGAGAATTCAAAATGAGGACGGGTTCGGCAATGTCAGCGCTTGGTCGAGTATTTATAGTTTTGTGACCGATTTTTCATCTCCAACGGGATCTGGCTTTGAGAGTTTTAACGCGCAGGGAAGCACTGTCACCGAACCTCAAATCAATTTACTTTTGTCGGGAGTCACGGCTCAAATTACCATTCAAGAAACCGACTCGGGGCTCGCGGTGTCGAGTTCGGCGGTCAGCTTCTCCGGAGATGGACATGACAATCCGCAGGTTGCGGGCGATTCTTACGGCGCTATTTATTCTACCGATACCGGACAAAGCTGGATATCTTCCGTCTCTTCCTATCCTGTTCTAACGGGAGAAACCGCCGTCAATAGTCTCGCCGAGTTCCAAGGAAACATCTATGCCGCGACGTCTAATGGCGGCAAGGTTTTCGTCAATGGAAGCCCCTGGAGCACTTCATTTACCGATGGGACGGGGAATGTATCGGCGATGACCGTTTTTAATAATCAGCTTTACGCCGGAGATTCGGCGGGGAAACTCTACTCTTATAATGGAAGCGCCTGGAGCGCGGCCATCTCCGGCTACCCCGGAATTTCCGCCATCAACAGCATCGACGTTTTTAATAAAAGAATTTACTGCGCCGACAGCGGGAAAAATATCTACAGCAGTCCAGATGGAGTTTCTTGGAGCCGCGTATTTAGCGGCAGCGCAAGCCTAATCTCCTTGGCTAACTTTAATGGCCAAATCTATGTGGGGGACTCCTCCGGGCATCTTTATTCGAGCCCGAATGGAACCCTCTGGTCGCAGCAAAGCGGATATCCCGGATCCGGAATCTTTTCATTGGCGGTTTTTAGCGGCAAACTCTATGCCGGAGACACAAACGGACTCTACGTAAGCTCCAATGGAGCGGCCTGGTCCAAACAAACACAATATCCCGGAACGAGCGTCCACGCTTTAGCCGTTTTTTCCGGGGAACTTTATGTGGGAGATGGAAACGGCAACCTTTACGCAAGCGCCAATGGCGCTATCTGGAGCCGCTCGTTATCGGTTCCAGGAGGGACTTTGTCGGCTCTTTCAGGTTTTAACGATCAGCTCTACGCGGGCGATCAATTGGGGAATCTCTGGCAGGTTACGCCCATATCAACAATTCTCTCAGGGTCTGACGGAACGAGTTCCGCTCAAACATTGTCGATTCAAAACATCAATCTCGCACCCTCTCAAACAACCCTGACTTGCGGCGGAATTTCTCCATGTAGCGCGACCAATCAAGTGCTTTTCTCCGCGTCTAATATGGCCGGAAATTCCACGCAGATCGGTCCCTACGCAATTTTAGTCGACACAATTCCCACCGATGTTATTCTTACAACCGCCAATGTCGCTCCCAGTTCAATTCCGCAGGGCACCGACGCGGCTTTTATCCGCATGACGCTTCAGAGCGTGAGTGGAACGGCGCCTTGGACAGGGATTACCGTTCAGCGCGTCGGAGGTGGAACTGATTCTGATGTCTCCAATGTGTCTATTTGGCGCGACTCGCTTAATGATGGAGTTTTTTCATCTACCGTCGACGCCCAAATTTCAAACCCAGTCTCATTTTCCGGCGGCGAAGCTCTCGTTGTTTTCACCTCGACAGAAAATATCCATACTTCGACGCAAGCCTATTTCGTCGTCTTGACGGCAAATTATCAAGCGACCGATGGAGACACAATAGGTTCTGAAATAGCCTCCACCGCTTCATTTGTGTTTTCTAGCGGCTATTCAGCTAGCGGCGGCCAGAAAAATATTTACCCCTTGATTTCAAGCACGGCGACCATAGTCGACGGCCCCAACAATTTAGACGTCACTCCAGTCAGCCAAGCTCCGTCATATGACTCTCCCGGAACAACCGGAATTTCAATGCTGGCTCTGAAATTTCAAGTTCCCGCCACCACACCCGGAACGAGCACTCTTTCAAAAATTGTTTTTCATCTTCAGGGAACCGCGCCCTCTAATGACATTAGCTCGATTTCTCTCTATCGCGATAACGACAACAATGGAATCTACGATCCGGGAGTAGACGGGCTCGTTTCATCAGGAAATGACTCATTTACTAACGGAGTCGCGACTGTCGCTTTCACCGCGCCCGCGGCCTCAGACACCGTCAATGAAACGCCCATCTATTATTTTGCGGTCATTAATCTTTCCGTCAACGCCGCTTTGGGCGACACCATGCAAATCGCGGTAACCACAACCACAGATGTCCAGCTCATTGACACTCTTGACACCGTGGTCTTTTTGAGCACTCCGGTGGCATCTTCCACGATGACGGTTGAAAATCTCAACACTCTCTCAATCGTGGGAGCCAATCTCGCGCCTGCAAGTTTCCTTCAAGGCATTTCCAACTACACCGTTTTGAAAGCGAGTTTTAACGTCAATACCCAGAACACGGCATTTGCGGGGATTTCCGTCAATCGTCTTGGAATTGGTCATGACACCGACGTTTCCTCCGTAAAATTCTGGCAGGATCCGAACCCGCCCGAAGCTTTTGACCCCGCTATTTTCAATTTCCTGGGGTCGGCGCAATTCACAAACGGCGTCGCTCAAATTAATTTTTCGACTCAAACGCTTTATGCCGGAACGACCTACGTCTATTTTGTCACCTACGATATTAGCCCAACGGCCGTTACCGGCGACACTTTGGGAGGGAGAATTCAAAGCAGTCTCTCCATTACTCTGACAAACCCCGGAACGAGTATCTCCGGAACTTTTCCTATTGATTCCTCAACCTCGCCCATTACCGCCACTCAGGCGGGGCTTTTTGTATCGGGGCAAGATGAGGCGCCGTCAAGTCTCATGCAGGGCGCGACCAACCAGCAAATGCTTAATTTGACGCTCAACACCACGCAATACGCCTTGGCTCTGAGCGCTCTGACAATTCAGTCTTCAGGAACCGCGACGAGTTTGGATATTTCGCGCGCGGAGATTTATCAAGACGCAGTCGGAAATGGAATCCTCAGCGTTTCGCAAGACCCTTTGCTTGCCGCCGCGAACTACCCGTTTGTCGGAGGCGCCGCGGTTTTAAGCCTCACCAATCCCTTAAACGTCAGCACAACCCCAATTCGTTTAATAATGGCGGTTGATATTAGCTCCACTGCCGATTATTATCATACCTTCGGCGTAGCCGTGACCACGACCAGCGATCTAAGCGTGAATGCGCCCAACTTTATTGTCCCATCAACGACGACTTTTCCCGCGAACTCAAGCGTCGTTCCTATCACAAAAGAGCCTGACATCATGACTCCATCGGGAACATCTCTAATCAACCCCGCGGGAGTCGTGCAAGCTCAAGAAGCTCTGGCGGCGGAGATCACGGTCTCAACTCTGCGCAGTTCAGTAACATGGACTAATATCGCGATATCGAGAGATGGGAGTCTCCCTGATTCTGGAATTGACGCCGTAAAAGTTTACGCCGATTCCGACGGCAACGGCGTTTGGGACTCAAGCGATGTCTTAATTGGAAGTGGAACATTTATCTCGGGACTCGCCAATATCGCGTTTTTTAATCCTCAAATCACGAACGTCACGCCCTTAAATTATTTCGTGACGCTCACTATCGACATCAACGCGACTCCAGGAGACACTATTGGAATATCTTTGGCCGGAGCCTCAAACTTTACAGTCGCGCCGCCAGACACCGTGTCTGGCTCAAGTCTTCCTTTTGTCTCGGCTTTGGCGCCGATTCTAAACGCCAAAACTCCAACGCAACCGCTGGTGACGCTTCCAAACGGAAGCTACACCAGTTCTTTTGACTCGGTCACTTTTATCTGGTATTCAACTGTCTCGGTCGGCTCCATCTCCAGCGCGGCCTACGCCGTAGGAACGACTCCGGGCGGAGTGGATGTCGCGCCTTACACCGCGATTCCGCTTAACGCCTCGAGTTTCACGGCAACGGGACTTCTCTTTTCAAACGGAGCGACCTACTACGTCTCAGTTGAAGCGACATCTAATTATGGTTATACAAGCCCCGTGGGAACGAGTCCCGGGTTTCTCGTAGACCTTATTACTCCCGGCCCACCGACAAATTTAGCGGCTCAAATAGGCGCGAGTTCAATTTACCTTAATTGGAATCCTGGAACGGCTGGGCCTTCGGGACTTTCGGGATACCTTCTTGAATACTCCGATGTGGAACATCCGACCTGGTACAACGCCAAGACTGGAGCGGTGACAGCCTTGGTCGCCGGCCCTCACGGGACCTTGTCGGCAAATTTTATTCCCGCATCTCCCTTCTTATTCAATAACCCGCCGCAAGGGACTCTGCTGTTTCGTGTCAGTTCGGTCAACGGAGCGGGGGTGCAAAGCTCGCCTTCCAACACGATTCGCGTTCTCTATGGAACGCAATCAACGGCCGGGATATCCAATGTTTCTTCCTACCCCAATCCTTTTAACTCTAATTCCGGCGTGGCGACCATCGTCTATACCTTGGACGCTCCGGGCAATGTCACGATAGAGATTTATAGCGTTTTCGGAAATCTCGTGCGCACGATGAGTTTTTCAGGCGGCGGAGCGGGAGGAGAACAAGGGGTAAACACCGTCACCTGGGACGGGAGTGATGCCGGAGGACGCAAGGTGTCCAAGGGCATTTATATCGCGATTCTTAAAGCCAATGGCGCGACCGTCCAATACAAAATTGGGGTAATTCACTGATGAGAAAAAAGGGACTGTCCCCATTTTTTAGCCCTATCAAAAAAGGGACTGTCCCTTTTTTTTCGGACGACCAGGGCAAGACGCAAGCCCCATCACACCACGGATCGTTTCATCATCCTCAGTTCTTTTCAAGATTTCTCGATAAATACATGCCTTCTCATCAGGCGAAATTCCGAGGAAAGAATAAGCAGGGTTCTCATCCAAAAGAGAGCGAAAAAGGGGACTGTCCCCTTTTCTTAAATAAAATCGGCAACTGGACCAATCATAATCCTCAGGACTTTGACACAAACCAGCCCGAACGGGATTTAATTCAATATAGCGTCCACAGAGAAGAAGACTTTTGTCGGTCGGTAAAGCAACGCTTTTATACCGCCCCTGCCAGAGATGCCCCACTAGAGAATTCTTTCCCCGAAAGTAATCGGAATATCCCTGGAAAAGCCGTTGCATGGCCTTGCTTAAATTTTCCGATTTCAGAACACGAACTAAGAAATGAACATGGTTGGGCATTAAGACATAATGGCAAAGCCAAAAAGGATTTTTCTTTTTGGCCCAAATCAATATGTCTAGGAATTTTTCATAATCAACCGGATCATGAAAAACAGCCTGCCTATTATTGCCGCGAGCCATTAAGTGATAAGCCCCATTTTCAATCAAGATCCTTCCATGTCTTGGCATACAATTACTCCTCTAGTTCAGAAATAGGGACTGTCCCTATTTCTTATACGGCCAGGGGGGCGCAAAAGTTCCCTTGGAAATGGGGACTGTCCCTTTTTTTGCTTTGTTTCACGAGCGCGGCTTTTGCCAGCAGCTTCTACGCCGGATCTCCCAACGAGATATTTCAATTTGGAGCCGATGCCCGCGCGATGGGAATGGGAAACGCCTATACCGCTATTGCAGGCGGAGCCTCTTCTCTCTATTACAATCCGGCGGGTCTCGGTCTTCTCAATGGTCCCGATATCAGCGCCATGCAGGCAAGTCTCATCGGCGGAGCGTCATATGAAGACTTATCCTACGCCCAAAATTTTTCAAAAATGCCAGGAGCCTGGGGCGTAGAAGCCCTAAACATGGGAATCAGCGGAGCCGAACAGCGGGATTCTCAAAATAATCTGACCGGAAGTTTTGGCTTTCAAGAAACCGGATACGGCGCGGGGTTTGGACTGAGAAACGTCATCATCCCCAATTTATCCTTGGGGGGATCTTTTCAGGGCCTCAGCCGCAGCCTTGGAGGAAGTTCTTCCGACATGCTTTACGGAGGAAATCTCGGAGCTCAATACGGGCCTTTTTTCGACAATATGGTCACCGCGGGCGTGGTCATTCAAAATGGATTTAGCGGCGCGCAAAATACCTTTGACCGGCTTCCAACAGTCGTTCGCACTGGACTTGCCATCACCCCCATAGACAATCTTCTCATCTCCGCTGATTATGGAGATGACGGAGATTATGGAATCGGCGCTGAATATCGGATATGGATGTTCGCCATCCGCGCCGGGTATATCCCGGAAGGCCTCACATTTGGAGCCGGCATCTATTACAAATCTCTTGAGGCCGATGTCGCAATGGTCAACGATCCCGTCTTTGGTCTCGGAGAAAGATTTTCTCTCAATTACCGTTTCTCGGGAAAGAAAAAAGAAAAGCCCCTGACCACCTACACCGACAGTTATCTTGAAGCGGCAAAAAAAGAGCTCAATAGGCGCAACTATCTCAATGCGCAGCTCGCCCTTGAAGAAGCGCTGGGCATCGATCCCGCACAAGTCCCACAAGAATGGAAGGAAAAGTTAAAACTTTTAGAGTCTTTTAACAACGCCTTAGATCTCAAAGAACGCCCCGATGAGATTAAAACGCTTCGTTCCCAAGACCAAGCGGCCCTCTTGGCTCAAAAATCCATTTTCTCTTACTTAGACGGACACGATGGCGCGGCGATGATTTGGGCTTCGGTGGCCGCAGGCTCCGGAAATAAAACAATGCCCTATATTGACTTTGTTAAGACGATGGCTTATCTTACTAGGATGAAGGTCTCGGAGGGAGATTTGCTGCCGCCAGCGGAATTTGTCTCTAAGAAAATGGAAACCGCGCTTCAGGCTATTTATCAAAAGCGCTTTGCCGACGCCGTCAAGGATTGCCAACAGGCCATCACAATTAATCCCGATGAATCCTCCGCTTGGACTCGCCTAGGAAGCGCTTATTTCGCCTGGGGGCACAAGAGAGAAGCCAAGAAAGCATATGAGAAGGCCCTTTCTTTGGACCCCAAGGACGTCGATCTCAAGAAGTTTATGGAGATGTACATAAAATGAAAAAAAGGGGACAGTCCCCTTTCTGGGGGGAGTCGCCATGGACATGATTGCCTTGGTTTTTATTCCAAGCCTCTTTATTGTCCTGGGGGCTTTGATGTTTGTGGTCAGCCGGGTCATGGAGTTCACGCAATCCAATCGCTATTTCGCAAAGCAAAGGGGAAATAACCTTATGTTTACCAAGTTCATGACTCAAATCGCCGTCGCCAAAAGCCAATTGGGGAAAAAAGCTCAAGAATTGGAAGCTTTGTCCCTGCGCCTTCAAATGAATAATGAAGAACTCGCTCGGCTCAATAATCTCAAGATGAAGTTTTTATCAATGGCGGTTCATGACATCCGCAATCCTTTGACCGCGATCACGGGATACAGCGATATACTCTCGCGAAATAAAAATTTGGGGCCCAAAGAACAGGTCCTCTCTAAAATGATTTTGACCGCGACGAGACAAATCAACCATCTGATGGGAGATCTCACCGATCTCGCCGTCATCGAGGCGGGAAAATTCCGCATGGAAATGTCTCCCTTTGATCTGGCGGGGCTCATTCAAGAAGTGGGGGCGACACTGGCCCCCGGAGCCTCAAACAAAGGCGTCATTCTCTCCGTTCGGGAACCTCCGCCGGGAATTAGCATCACCGCCGACCGCTACCGTATTTGGCGGGTATTGACCAATCTCCTAGGAAACGCCGTTAAATTTACTCCCGCGGGGGGGCGAGTCGAACTCAGAGCCGAGGTTGCGGGGGGAATGGCGATGATTTCCGTTCAAGACAACGGACCTGGAATTCACCCAACAGAGCGCCGGAAAATTTTTGAGAAATTCTATCAATCCAAACATATCAAAGACGAAAAAGCTCGAAAGGGCGGCTGGGGCTTGGGGCTGGCTATTGCCCAAGAAATCGTCCAGGCTCACGGCGGAGAAATCGGCGTCGACAGTCGCGGGCTCGGGCATGGATCCACTTTCTGGGTGCGAATTCCGCTCAAGGCTAGGCGCCCCGCGCGTTCAAATCCGATGCGGCTGACTTTGGCCTTTCTTGGATTGCTTAGCCTTTCTTTGATCCCAAAGCCCATCCAAGCGCAAACAGTGGTTCCTTTTCTTGAAAAATCTAAATTTGAAAAATCTCTCGAAACAAAGGTAGACGGAGTTCTGCTCAATATCCTGGGCCCTAATCGCGCCAAGGTCATTATCAATGCAACCCTTGATTTTACGAAAACGGAAAGTTTTAAAACCGAAGGGGCCAGCATCACGACCACCAAAACATCGGGCTTGCCCTACCTTTGGCAAGAACCGAGCAAATCCGCGCGTCCGGAAGAACTTTTGCCCGGGGTTCCTCTTGATTCCGGCGGCCCGGTCATGCCCGCGCCGCCGCCACAAATGAAAGGCTATAAAAAGGAAGATTCTTTCCCCTCCAACTTTGTCAAACGCCTAGATGTGACGTTAATTTTAGACAACTCCGTCAAAGGCAATCGCAGTTCCGAAATCGGGAAAATTACGGCGGACCTTCTCAATCTCAATCCTAAGAGAGGGGATTCTCTGACCGTCGTCCACACAGAATTTTCGCCGATTTGGAAAACGGTGTGGTATTCGCCCCAAACAGCCGGGATGCTCCTAAGGTATATCCTGACCGGCTTTCTCTTTTTTATGGCTCTCGTTGTCATCGCCGTCGGGTTCATCAAGATTGCCGATGCCATGAGAATGATGGCTAATGTCCAGGCTCAGCAAATTTCAATGGACATGAAAGGGCTTGAAAGCGAAAGTGGGGAAGGCTCGGGAGGTGTTTTAGGACGCAATACTCTGATGATTGGAGAACAAAGATCAGGAGAAAATGCGGAAGAAAGCAAAAACGCGCCAATCATGTTCGAAGTTAGAATAGAGCAAGTCGAGACATTGGCTCAAATGCTCCTGCCGGAACCGGCTGAAAATATCGCCATTGTCGCCTCTCGTTTGGCTCCGGAAGTATCTAAGAAACTCATCGAGGCCCTTCCGCCGGAACTGGCCAGTTCCGTCATCAGTCAATTAGCCAGGCCGCGTTTTATCGATCCTGAAATTATCGTCAACCTCAAAGAAGAGTTGGAAAGGCGTCTGTCCGGCGCCGTGGGAGGAGTTCATTACCTGGCTGAACTCATGTCGGCGGCCAGCCAGAAAAGGCGGCATGAAATGCTTGAAGCCGTGCGCGCTCAAAACGCCGCCCTCGCCGAGGAATTGAGAAAGAGGGTCTTTTTCATCGAGGATCTTTCAAAACTCACGCCCCAAGAATGGTCGTACCTTTTGTCCTTGGTCACCTATCAAGAGTGGAGCGCGGCCCTCCACGAGGGTCCTCAAAGCGTGGTAGAAGCCATCAAGCAAAACCTGTCGGAAAAGGCTTGGGGAGTCTTAAGCGAAATGATTGAAGCTTCTTCTCCGACAATAGAACAAGCGGAAACGGCCCAAGACAAAATTGGGAAAAGCGTTTCTGAACTCATCTCAGAACAGCGCATTAAAACCATCGCGCCGCAATTAGGGCTTCAAATCCATGAATCTCCCATGGAAGAAGAAAAAGACGCAAAAGAAAGCAATGGAAAGCAGCGGAGGTAGCGGAGCGTTTCTTCGTCATTTCTTCGTGATTAAAACGCCTTTTTGCTGTATTCTATAAGTATGGCCGAGAGTAGTCCTAAAGGTTCAATCTTTGCGTCATTGCGGGCTCTTGAGGAGGTTCCGGAAGAGGCCTCCCCTAATATCCCGCCGCCTCAGCCGATTCCGGTTGCGCCAGCCGCAACCCCAAGCCCCGCGCCTGTCACCTCTTCTCTCGCGCCCGGCAATCCTTCTCCCGATTTGATTAAAGGCGTAGAGTCTCGCCTTGAAGCCATCGAAAAGAAAATTGAGGAGTTAAGGGCAGCTCCTAACTTGGACAAACTTCAACAAATGCAAGAGCGCGCCATTCAAGCCGAGGTGGCCCTAAGAGAGCGGGAAAAATCCCAAGAGGCGGCGAGAAGAGAAACCGAAGCCCTTCTTCAAAACCTCGCCGCCCAAAGGCGGCTAGAGGAATCCGACCGACAGATGAAGGATAATCTAGCCTATTGCCGGAGACGCATCGAGGAACTTGAAGCGAGAAAGCCAGAATCTCCAGCCGAAGTTCCCCAAGAAGACATCTCTCAAAAAATAGAAGAACGGGTCCGCCCGCTTTCAGAGGCCCTGTCTCGTTTAGAAATTCAAAACGAAAAACTACAAAAAGAGCTTCTGGAAATAAAAGAAAGAGACGCCGCTTCTGAAAAGGTTCTTAAAGAAAACGCGAACAAGCAGATGCAATCGGAAGAAGAGTTAAAAATTCTGCTGAAAAACTTGAGAGGGCAGATTGAGTCTCAAATAAGCGCGATATTAAAATCAGTCGATTCTCTCAAAGAAGAAAATGAGCGTAAAAATGAAACCCTTGAGAAGATGGAGAAAAAATTTAGAAATCTGGAAGGCCGCGTTGATTCGTTTCTTGCCTACCAAGCGGAACTGAGCCAAGCTCTTCTTCAAAACCAAAAAGCGGCGGCCGCCGCACAATTCCAAGCAAAAAAAACCGAAGCAACATTGAAAGAGACTCTTTCTCATCATCTTCAACTTGAATCCTGGTTGAGAGCGCGTCCCCAAGTCGCCTCCCAGCTAGATTCTCTCAATCAGGCATTCGCTCATTTTAAACAAGTTAATGAGGAAACCGCCGAAGCAACAAAAGAAGGGCTCAACAAAATAGGTTCTTCTCTTAATCATCTAGCGAGCCAAGAAAATATCTTCAAAGATTGGCTTAATTCTTTCCCTTCGCAAATGCCCTTGACTCAGAGCGCCCCCCTTTACGATCGAGGCAATTCCAACGACGAGATCGAGAGTCTGGAACAAGATTTTCAGAAAATATTATCCGTCATTGACGCAGGATTTAGCGCTCCGCCTGACAAGTAAAAAATGGGGACTGTCCCCATTTCATTTGGAATTTGCTTTTCTTTCCTTATATAATAAGCAACATGGAACTAACCTCAATCATCGGTCTCGGAGCGATTCTCATTTTAACCGCGATAGGCCTCTCAACCGGAGGGCTTCCCGCGATCTTTATCAACTGGCATGGAATTGGAATTGTCCTTGGGGGCACTTTCTGCGCCTTGATGATTAACACCCCGCTGGATATTTTGATTAGAACAGGCGCCTCTTTGGCCGACTTATTCTCAGCCGATCCATATGTTGATCGCCTGGCAATTATGGACGCCGTGATGTCCTTGGCCCAAGATATTCAGTCTCGCGGGATGAGCGCCTTTCAAAACGTCAACAAAGCGGTCGCTTCCGGTTATTTGTCCTACGCCGCTCAAATTGCCGTTGAATATAATAACCCGGAAATTTTAAGGCAAGTCCTGGAAAATGAGATCGTTCAAAACTCCGATTTGCAAAACGAGGCGGTCAACGTCTTTAGAACGGCGGGCATTTTGGCGCCCATGTTTGGCCTTCTAGGAACATTGATTGGAATTGTCGATGTCCTGCGCCAAATCGCCAACCCGGCCCAGGTGGGATCCGCCATGGCGGTGGCCATCACGACCGCTTTCTACGGCATCGCCACGGCTAACGTCTTTTGCGTTCCCATCGCCGGGAAACTGCGCATCAGGTATTGGAGAGAAATGCAGGCCAAATCCATGATTCTCGAAGGGGTTTATGAAATTCTCCAACGCACGCCCGCGGTTATTATTTCGCGAAAGCTAAAATCCTATCTATGAAAGAAAAGGGGACTGTCCCTATTTCCATATGAGACGAGCGCGACACGAGGAACTGGAAAACCAGCTCTCAAAATCCGCCCAATGGGCGATTACCTATGGCGATTTCATGAGCTACCTCATGATTTTCTTTTTGATTATGTTCTCTTTTACGCTCTCAAAATCTGGCGGAAAAACGACCGAAAATATCAAATACCAACAGTCCCTGATAAAAATTCAAAAAGTGTTCGGCGGCAAGGGCTCTTCTCTGGATTATGACCGGCTCATCAAAAGAGAAAAAGAAGAGTCCATGGTGACCCAGCTTAAACAAGCCCTCGACAAGAAGGATTTGTCTAAGTATGCCAAAATAGAAACTTGGGACAAAAAAATTCGCCTCATTTTGGCCAGCGCCGTTCTCTTTGATTCCGGAAGGGCCACGCTGGCTCCGCGTTCTGAAAAAATCTTGGCGGCGGTCGCCCAACAACTCAAGACTCTTGACAACCCCATTCAAATCGAAGGCCACACCGACAATGTCCCTGTTCGCGGCGGAAAATACAAATCAAACTGGGAACTCTCCATGGCCCGCGCATATTCCGTTTTAGTTTTCCTTCAAAAACAAGGAATCAACCCACAAAGATTATCCGCCATCGGCTACGGGAAATATCATCCCATTGCGGATAATAACACCGCAGAAGGGCGGGCAAAAAATCGTAGAATCGAGATAGATTTATTGCGAACGCAATAAAAGGAGAAAACGATGAAAAATTTCATGTTTGTTTTCGTATTTTTAGCTTTATCCGTGCGGGGTTTTTCCGCTCAAAATAACCCCAAGCCCAATAGCGACGCCGCGCCAACGCCCACCGCCACGGTTCCTCATCCCCTAGTTCCTCAAGACCCTTACTTAACGGCTTTGGAAAACATCAAAAGTCCGATCCCGTCTGTTCGCTTATCAGCCATTCAAACGCTCGCGCAAAACCACAACCCCGCCTCCATCGCGCCTTTAACCCAAGCGCTGTCGGATAAAGACCCGGCCGTCTGCGCCTCAGCCATTCATGCCCTAGGTCTTTTAAGAGTCAAGGCGGACGCTCCTCAAATCGCCCAACTTTTAGCCTCTTCACAATCTTCCCAGGTTCGGCAAAACGCCGCCGTCGCCTTGGCCTATTTGGCCGACCCCGCGGCAATTCCAACCTTAATTTCAGCAATCTCCGATTCCCATGAAAGCGTTCGCTTTGCAGCAATAAAAACCTTGGGTAGCCTTCACGCGACCGCCGCGGTACCAGCTTTAATTCATACCCTTAAAAGTCCCAACGCCAATATTCGGCAAACCGCCGCCGCGGCCTTGGGGCAAATTCAATCTCAAGAAGCCTCCGCCGCTTTGGCCGCTTTGACCAAGGACCCTGATATCAATGTTCGCGAGGCCGCGGTCATCGCCTTGGGATCGACCGGAGGGAAATTGGCGATCGCGCCTCTTCTCAAAGCCCTCAAGGATAAAAACTTTTCCGTGAGCCTTAATGCAGCGCGGTCTCTTTCAAAATTAGGGAATTTTCAGGGAAAAAATATCGCGCTTAAAGCCCTAAAGCAAAAAGACCCTTTCTTGCGTCAAGAAGCCGTGACTATTTTAGGAATGGCCGGCGGGAAAAAAGCCCTCAAAGCTCTTCAAAAACTTTCTAAACAAGAAAAAGATCCGGCCACCATTAGCTTGATTGGTTTTGCCGAAGCTCAAATCAAGGGAAGGCTTGGAATAAAACCTTCGCCTTCCCGCAAGAAATGAGACGCCGCTTCGGCCTCGTTTTTTCTTTAGGCTTAAGCCTCGTTTTTATTTTCCTGTATAGGCCCATTCTATTTGGGGTCAAGAAAGATAATTTTTTTAAAGGCCAAGAAAATGGCTGGCAGGATTTTCTTTTTCAGGTCAATCGTCCTCTTTTAAAACGAGGAGACCCGCGAATCATTATCGCCGCGGTCGATGACTCAACCCTTGAGCGCTATGGGTATCCGCTGCCAAGATCGGTTTTTGCTCAACTGAGTGATCGCCTGAGGCAATTAGGGGTTAAAACCCTGGTCTTTGACGTTCTTTTTATCGACCATAGAAAAGGAGACAAGCAGTTAGCCCAATCTCTCCAAAAATTTAAATCGGTCGTTTTGCCATATGCCTTTGACCCCAGCAAAAAAAGCGCTTTGACCTTGCCCATTTCTCCGCTACTCAATGTTGTCAAAAACTTTGGATACGTCTCAATTGGAGACGATATCGACGCCGATGGACATATCCGGAGATTCCGCCTTTTCCACTCTTCTATAAAAAATCCGGAAACTAATTTAAGCGCAGAAGCCCTTGAGGTTCCAGCCTATACGATTTTTACTGGAAAACCTCTCAATTCAATTATTCCACGGAACGCCTCCGAACAATATTTTTTCATCAATTTCAATCCTCCAACTTATTCTTATTATAAGACGGAAAATCAGGCTGTGGCGCCCTTAAACGCACGAGACATCCGTCAGTCTCCACACCGCATCATTTCAATTGCGAAAATCCTAGATCCCAATTTGCCGCCAGAGATAAAAAATGTTTTTAAAGGCTCCTTGGTCTTGGTAGGATCGACGGCCTTAGCCGCTTTTGACCATTTTCCATCGCCATTTAAAGATACTAGCCCAGGCGTTGAGTATCACGCCAATGTCATCGATAATTTACTCCATCACAATTGGATGCGCCCCTGGCCTCCTTATTATCAGATTTTGATCATCCTCCTGTTTATCTGGCTGCCCTTTTTTCTTAGGCGTTTATCTCCGCTTGTGGCGAGTTTTTCAACTCTCGGAATTTTCCTGGCCTGGACTGGGTTTTGCGAGTGGCAATTTCTTAATGGAATTCGGATTGAATTTGTTCTTCCGTCCACGGCTCTTCTTTTCTCGTTTATCGGAGAAACCATTTATCAGTCCCTAACCGAAGGCCGCGAAAAAAAATTCATCAAAAATTTATTCGCGCAGTTTGTCTCTCCCGAGGTCGTCGAAAATCTCGCCAGAAACCCCGAGAAGGTAAAACTGGGAGGCGAGAAAAAAGATATGACGATTCTCTTTCTCGATATCGCTCATTTCACCAGCATATCGGAAAAAATGTCTCCGGAAGATTTAATCGCGTTTTTAAACCGCTACCTTTCAAGACTTAGCCAGGTCATCCAAGATCACCAAGGCGTGGTCGACAAGTATATCGGAGACTCCATCATGGCGTTTTGGAACGCGCCGGTCGAGGTCAAATCTCACCGCGTCAAAGCGTGCCTGACGGCCTTGTCCATCCAGGAAGCCGTTTTAGAGCTCAATAAAAACCTTCCTGCCGGAATCGCGCATACCCCTGAAGTCCGCATCGGAATCAACTCCGGTTTCGTCACCGTGGGGCTGACCGGAAGCGAGAATAAACTGCAGTACACGGTCATCGGAGACGAGGTCAATTTAGCCTCTCGGCTTGAAGGAGCCAATAAGTTTTTCCGATCTAAAACCATGATTAGCGAAGCGGTCTATTCCGAAGCCAAGACGGAAATTGAAGCCAGGGAAGTGGGAATCATTCGCGTCCTAGGAAAGGAAACTCCAATTAAGACCTACCAGATTTTAGCGCGAAAAGGCGCATTGCCCCGCGCCTGGAAAACGGCCCTTCCAATTTACAATCAAGCGCTTCAAGATGTCCGCAACAAAGAATATGTCAACGCAATAGCGCTTTTTGATACCTTTCTAAAAATTATTCCCAATGACGGAATCGCTTCGTTTTATCTTTCCGCTTGCAAAAAGGCCCAAGAGAGCACCCCCTGGGACGGAATCATTCACCTGAGCGCCAAATAATGGAAACCCTTATTTAAATGATTATATTTTGGCGGCTACTCTTTGGGCATTTATTGGCGGATTTCACTTTTCAAACCAACGCCGTCAACCGCTGGAAGCGCAAAAATATTTTTGGGATGTTGTTTCATTGCGCGATGCACCCGGTTTTTTACGCTCTTTTGACCTATCCCTACCTGTCCCGCCCCTGGATTGAATGGAAAGATTTTAGCCTCAACGGCTGGGCTTGCGTCATTCTTTTATTCTTGGCCCATTGGATTGAAGATGAGTGGCGGGTTTTTACCATTTTCCGCTATCATACTCCGGACAACACCCTCTACTTTCTTTGGGATCAAGTTATTCACGCGACCGCCATTTTCGCGGTCGCGCCTCTCCTGCAATTTTCAAATCCCGCGACTCAATTAGTTCCCGAAATTTGGCCGGTCCTGGGCTGTTTGTTTGTCGTCGCTACTCATATGAGCGGAATTCTAATTTACTTTATCGAACAAGATCTTTTTAACAAGCCTTTCCCCGACGCTTTTCAAAAATACGCCCAGATAACGGAAAGGCTGGGCTTTGCCCTGTGTTTCATGCTGCCAAAAAATTTCTGGGCTTTTGCGGCTCCTTTGTGGCTGCTGGGCATGATTTCTCTTCGCTTAAAAAAATGGAAATCGTTTTCATGGACGAGCTTATTTGTAGGGAGCTCTATCGCCGGAATTTGCGGTTTAACCTCCCGAATCTTGTATTATAAGTGAGTTAGGGACTGTCCCTAACTCAAAAAAAGGGGGAAACATGGAAGATATATTTATTCTGTCTGCCGTCAGAACGCCGATTGGCTCGCTTAACGGAGCGCTGGCCAGTTATAGCGCGCCTCAATTAGGGGGAAAGATTTTAGCCGAAGCTGTCAAAAGAGCGGGAATCTCGCCAGACGCTTTAGGAGAAGTCGTGATGGGCAATGTCTTGTCAGGTGGAGTGGGGCAAGCCCCGGCCCGGCAAGCGATGATCCAGGCTCAAATTCCGGTTTCAGTGGGGGCTGCGACCGTCAACAAGGTCTGTGGCTCGGGGCTTAAGGCGGTCATGATGGCTTCGCAATCTCTGGCCCTTGGCGAAGAAGACTATGCGGCTGCCGGCGGAATGGAGTCCATGTCCCAAGCTCCTTTTTTACTTGAAAAAGCGCGAAATGGATACCGCTATGGAAACGGAGTCTTAGTTGATTCCATTTTAAAAGACGGACTCATCGATCCCTATTCCAATTGGCATATGGGAGAATGCGGGGAGTTGTGCGCGGAAACCCATGCCCTCACACGCGAAATGCAGGACGCGCATGCCGCCGAAAGTTACGCGCGGGCTCTTAAAGCCCAACAAAGCGGCGCTTTTTCGGAAGAGATATTTCCCGTCGACGGAATCGCTTTAGACGAGGAACCCGGAAGGGGAAAGCCCGAAAAAATCGCGCGGCTTAAACCCGTCTTTAAAACCGGCGGCACCATTACCGCGGCTAACGCTTCAAAGCTTAACGACGGCGCCGCCGCTCTGGTTTTATCCAACGCCAAAGGGGCCGCGGGGAAAAAACCGCTCGCCCGCATCGTTGGCTGGGCGACATTTTCCCAAGAGCCGAAATGGTTTACGACCGCGCCCGCCGGAGCCATCGACAAGCTTCTCAAAAAAACAGGCTGGTCTAAAGACTCAGTCGATCTTTTCGAGGTCAACGAAGCTTTCAGCGTCGTCGCTTTAGCGGTCTCTAAACTGGCCGGCCTTTCTCCGGAAAAAGTCAATGTCAACGGCGGCGCCGTCGCCTTGGGACATCCTCTGGGAGCCAGCGGAGCGCGGATACTGGTCACTCTTCTCTACGCGCTTAAAGCGCGTGAAAAAAAGCGCGGCATCGCGGCTATATGCCTTGGAGGGGGAGAGTCCGTTGCCGTCGCCATTGAAAGAATTTAGGCTCCCTAAAAAGCTTTCGCTTTTTGACCTGCCGCTCTTGGGCAAGTCGCTTAGCGCTATTTTACCCGCATCCAGTCTTTCTCCAATCAAAAAATCGCGCTTTATTGTCGAAAAAATCGCCTCCGGCCAAAATCCCGTCTATGGGATTAATACCGGCTTTGGGAGCTTAGCCTCCCAAAAAATCCCAAAAGACAAACTCCTTGAGCTTCAAAGAAATCTCGTCTTAAGCCACGCCTGCGGAGTGGGAGAAATTCTGAGTCAAGAAGAAGCCCGGGCTATTCTCTTTTTAAGGGCTAATGAACTTTCCCGAGGATATTCCGGGGCGCGCGTAGAACTCATCGAGCATATGCTCAGGGTATTTAACTCCCAAGCTTCTCCGTTTATTCCCTCCCAAGGTTCGGTCGGCGCCAGCGGAGATTTGGCGCCCCAAGCCCATATGGCTCTTTTACTGATCGGAGAAGGGAACGCTTTTTTAAAAGGGAAATTAATGAAAAGTTCCCAGCTTCTCCGCGCCATTGGATGTTCTCCAATTAAGCTAGAAGCCAAAGAAGGCCTTTCTCTCATTAATGGAACGCAGGCAATGCAGGCGGTGGGGGGACTGGCCTTGTCTTTCGCCTACCGAGTTTTTGAAGCGGCGCAAAAGGCATCCGCCCTGAGTTTAGAAGCCCTGACGGGAACCCCAACTCCTTTCGAGGATCAAATTCAAAAGCTCAAGCCGCATCCGGGACAGATAGAGGCGGCACGGCAGCTGAAACATCTTCTTAAAGGCAGCGCCTTAAGAGAATCCCACCGAACAAACGACCCCCGCGTTCAGGATCCTTACAGTCTTAGATGCCTTCCCCAAGTCCATGGCGCGGTCTTTGACGCGCTTGAGTTTTCAAGAAAAACGGTCGAGCGCGAAATGGAGAGCGTCACGGATAACCCCATCGTGTTCCCCAATGGAGAAATCATTTCCGCGGGCAATTTTCACGGCCAGGCCTTAAGTTTTGCCTTTGATTTTGCCGCTATCGCGCTTACCTCGCTGGGCAACATGTCCGAACGGCGAATTTTTCAGCTCATTTTAGGGCAAGCCCCGCGGCTCAAACCCTTTTTGGCGCAGCGCCCTGGGCTTGAATCCGGCTGGATGATCGCCCAAGTCGCGGCGGCCTCTTTGGCCTCTGAAAACAAAATCTTGGCTCATCCTTCTTCCAGCGATTCCATACCCACTTCGGCCAATCAAGAAGATTTCGTCAGCATGGGAATGGGCGCGGCGTTAAAGCTTAAAAAAATTCTCAACAATGTTTCGCGAATTATCGCTATTGAAGTTCTTTGCGCCGCCTCCGCAATGGAATATCACAAACCTCTTAAGCCCGGCCTCGGAGTTTTGAGCTTCCTTAAAAAGCTCAGGGAACAAATCCCCCCTGATCTTCAAGACCGTCCGCTTTCCAGCGAAATAGAAAAAGCCCGCCTTCTGATTCTGGATGGATATTTCGATTGACAAACGCCTTAAACTTCTCTAAGATAAAACCATGAACGCCTATACCAGCTTGATTCTAGATCCGTTAAGCGACGCGTTAAATCGTTTCGCCTCGCATCTGCCGCAGCTCGCGGCGGCCATCGTCTTGTTGATTATCGGGATGTTTGTCGCCAGAGCGCTGAGAACGGTGGTTGACAAGCTCTTTGAACGCGCCCATCTCGATGATTACACCAGCCGCATTGGCCTCAACGAGGTCTTCTCTCATTTGGGCTTTGGAAAATCGCCCGCCTATGTCGCTTCTTTCCTAATCTACTGGTTTATCCTGTTTATATTCATCATCTCGGCCGCCAACGCGGTCAATATGACCGTGGTGTCAAACCTCTTAGAGCAATTCGCTCTTTTCTTGCCGACCGTGGTCGCGGCTCTTTTGATTTTATTTGCCGGCCTTTTCTTCGCGCGCTTTCTATCAACTGTGGTTGAAAACGCGGCAAAATCAAATGGGCTTTCAGGTAGCGCGTTTCTCGCCCAGATTACCTACACCTTCGTTCTCATTTTTACCGCAATGACCGCGCTTGAGCAATTGGGATTTAAAATGGAACTCTTAACTGTCGCTATTGAGATTCTCTTTGCCTCGGTCGGCCTCGCTGCGGCGATCGCTTTTGGCCTGGGCGGGAAAGACGCGGCGGCGGAACTGATTCGCGATTTCGTCAAAAAATCAAAAGGTTAAAACCTTGGGCCGTAGAGGATTTGAACCTCTGACATCTGTCGTGTGAGGACAGCGCTCTACCGCTGAGCTAACGGCCCGGCTCTTTTGATTTTACAATAATTAGGGACAGTCCCCAACTCCGATGAAGCTTTTAAGTTTTGAGATATCTTCTCCGATAGGCCCGCTTAAACGCTTGGGCGCCGTGCTCAACCATCGCATTTTTGATCTCAACTTAGCCACCCGCCATCGCTTTGAGTCCGAAAACAAATCAAATCCGCAAAAATTAGCCGACGCCTTGGTTCCACCGGAAATCATCGCCTTTTTGGAAATGGGGGAAGAATCTCTCGCCGCCGTGAGAGAAACCCTTGATTTTCTCTCTAAAAATTTTCCCCAAAGAATTCCCGTTCAAGCAGCCGGCGAAAAAATTGAATATTCGGAATCTGATATCCGCTTCCTGGCCCCGGTTCCACAGCCTCCCTCTTTGAGAGACTTTTTCGCTTTTGAAGATCACGCCCTACAGGCTTCAAAACGCCGAAATGAGCCTTTAAGCGAAGCCTGGTATAATCAACCGATTTATTACAAAGGAAATCATCGCGAGATTTATGGGCATAAGGCAAATATTCCCTGGCCTAGTTATACCCGCCGTTTTGATTTTGAGCTTGAGATCGCCTGCATCATCGGAAAAAAAGGCCGCGACATCTCCGTTCAAGACGCCGGAAAATATATCGCCGGCTATACCATCCTCAACGATTTTTCCGCCCGCGATATTCAAAAAAATGAGATGATCTGCCGCATGGGCCCCGCCAAGGGAAAAGATTTCGCCACCGGTCTTGGGCCTTATCTAGTCACTCCCGATGAAATCAAAAACCCGAACGATCTTGCCATGTCGGTTTCCGTGAATGGCGAAAAATGGAGTGAAGGAAACTCCGGAGGAAGGTATTGGAGCTTTGAGACCATGATTTCCCATGTCTCCCAGGAAGAAACGATTTATCCGGGAGATATTTTAGGTTCCGGAACCTATTACCGAGGCTGCGGACTTGATCTCGATCGTTGGGTCAATCCTAACGACTTAATTGAACT
>JAJZJF010000096.1 GCA_021810245.1 bacterium | reverse complement strand
TTCTCTTTACAGGAAATGTCTTTCCGTCCGGGACAAGCGAGAAGAAAACGCAAGACGGACTGCGTCAGAGACTCCAGCAAGGCCTCTAATCCTTCTTGCGGCCTGAGGCGCAACTGATATCTTTTGAAGAAATCGCTTTCTCTCCCGGCGCCCGATGAAAGCGAGCCGCCCGCAGCGCAAACGCTTCCATTCTCAATCTCCATCTTGGTTTTATTCTACGCCTTCAAATTGATTATGTAAACTAAATTATGTTAAATGTATTGTTTAGTAATTCTAAATTTAAATTATGAAAGGATCCCGCATTCATCTCGATCTCTTAAATGTTTTTAGCGACTTAGCGAGGGAAAGAAGCTTCACAAAGGCGGCGGAACGCAATCATCTAACTCCGGGAGCCGTCACGCAGCAAATCGCCTTTTTAGAGAGGCATATCGGAAAGAAATTGGTCGAGCGAAACAAAAAGGGATGTGCGCTAACAGAAGAAGGACAAATTTTCCTTGAAGCCTGCGGTGGAATATCGAAAATATATCTAGACGCCCTGAAAAAAATTCGTCACCCCGGAGAGACATCGGGAATTGTGCGCGTGGCGGCGATTTATTCGATAGGCCTCTATCGCCTCCCGGGATATATTCGCTCTTTTCTACGCAGGCACGGGAGAGTGGATCTCCGTATTGATTACGTGGGAGCCAAAGAGATTTACGCGGGAGTTCTCGGAGATGTTTATGATTTAGGGATACTCGCTGATCCCTGGCCTCATCCGTCTATCGATATTATTCAATTCGCCGAAGAAAGACTGGCTTTCGTCTGTTCCCCCGAAGACGCTTTAGGGAAGGCTCGAATCGTTCATTTTCGCGATTTGCGCGGCAGAAGATTTGTCGCTTTTAAGAGCGACATCCCCACGCGGGGAATCGTGGATTTACTGCTGCGCAAATATGGAGCATGGGTCGACGTCGTCCACGAGTTCGACAACATCGAGACGTTGAAAAGGATGGTTGAAATTGGAGCCGGAGTCTCGATTCTACCGGAAAACACCGTAATCCAGGAAGTTAAAAACAAAACATTGTGCCGCATTCCCTTGGCCAAGGGCCCATTTTTTCGTCCCACTGGAATCATTCATAAGCGAAAAAAAGATCTCTCAAGAGCGACTCAAGGATTCATCCGCTGGCTGCTTCAATAGCGGCAAAGTCTTAATCCGTTGCCCCGTGAATTTCAGATGCGCCCTATACTGACCGCAGCCAGTATGATCAATGCAGACAAACCGTCAGCAAACAAGAAGAGGATTTGGAATCTGAATTTAAAGGAATTCTAACGGTAAACACGCTTCCGCCGCCTGGGCGATTCTCTCCTGAAATATTCCCCCCAAGAACATCGACGGCTATTTTGCAAAAGGCAAGACCGATTCCCGCTCCGCCAATTCCGCGGGAAGCCCCTTGAGAGGACGCTGCGTATTTTTTGAAAAGATTTTCCTTTACTGGTTGAATGAGTCCCGGGCCGCGATCTAAAATCGAAAAAACTGCCATTGCATCATCCTGCTGACCGCGAATTTCCACAACCCCGCCTTTAGGAGAAAATTTCACGGCATTAGAAATTAAATTGACCAATATCCGCAAAAACAGATTTGGGTCTGTCTCCAATTTGTCCAAGCCAGGCCCAAAATCATGGAGAATCTTAACCTGACGCCTTAGAGAAATCCCTTCAAACAGCGTCTCTAGTTTCTTGGTGATATCGGGCAAAGAGACCCGTTGAATCTGAATCTTAAGCCCCTTTTCTTCGTAGCGGGAAATATCAAGCATGTTGTTCAACATCAGGAGCATG
The DNA here is from genome assembly GCA_021810245.1 of bacterium. Taxonomy (GTDB): domain Bacteria; phylum Elusimicrobiota; class Elusimicrobia; order UBA1565; family UBA9628; genus JAKAQV01. The sequence continues at coordinate 4,783 of JAJZJF010000096.1, read as the reverse complement.
TAATTGGCGGATTCTCCGGCGTGGGCGAGCAGTTGAGAAACCCTCTCATCGGCGACAAGCCCGCGAGAATTGATAATATCCAGACTTCCCTTAATCGAAGCCAGCGGCACCTTTAAATCATGAACCGTGGCATCCAACATATCTTCATGAACTCGGGAGATAATTTCCTCGTTGATTTCCTTTTCAAGCTCCTTAGACCGGCTGGCTTTAAGGGAATTCTGAAGCGGAAGATGCACGTTAACGCGGGCTAATAACTCTTCAATGATAAAAGGTTTTTGGATGTAATCCTGAGCCCCGGCTTTAAAAGCCTCAAGCTTACTTTCAAGGTCTCCGCGGGCCGTCAAGACGATAAAGGGAATAGGGCTGCCTTTGGAGCGAAGATATCTAAGCGCATCCAAACCGCTTCCATCAGGCAACCCTATATCGCCAATCACTAGATCAGGCTGAGACGATCCCAACAGCTCTAGGGCCTTGCGTAGAGAATCAGCAGAGAGAACCGAAAGACGCGCGTAACTAAGCGCTCTTTCAATCAGACTGCACGTTTCCGCATCGTCTTCAATAACAGCAACAAGCCCGACAGACTCCGCGACCATCTCCACCCCATTAACTGGAAGTTCTACGCGAGAACGGCCTCTTTCTGTTTAGAAGCGGATTCTTTAATAATCATCATCGCGATCTCATTTCTCTGAATCTGATTGGTGCCCTCATAGATTTGAGTGATTTTCGCGTCTCGCATATATTTCTCGATAGGGAAATCCCGCATATAGCCAATTCCGCCGCACATCTGAACGCAATCGGTCGCGACCTTCATCGCGGTATCGGAACACAACACCTTGCACATTCCGGATTCTTTCGTCCATCTCTTCACATTGAGCTTGTTCATCTCATCGTAGACGATGGTTTGATTTTGAACCGCAGCGTCTATCGCCGGCTGCATGGCTTTGTCCATGGCCTTAGCCGTCGCGTAAAGAAGCGCCCGCCCGGCTTCAAGAGCCGTCGCACAATCAGCCAGCATATGCTGAATGGCCTGAAAACTGGCAATCGCTTGACCGAACTGTTTTCTCGCTCTCACGTAAGATAAGGTCTCATCCAATGCCCCTTGTCCAATGCCCAAGGCTTGAGCCGCGACTCCGGGACGCGACATATCAAAAGTATTCTGCGCGACAAAAAGGCCATAGCCTTCTTTGTAGAGAATATTTGATTTCGGGATTTTACAGTTGTTAAAGACAAGCTCATACGTTGAAGAGGCGCGGATTCCCATTTTTTGCTCTTTTTTGCCAAATGAAAAACCCGGAGTTCCTTTCTCGACCACAAACGCCGTAATTCCGCGCGCGCCCCTGGCCGGATTGGTGGTCGCAAAAGTCGTATAGATCTCTGCGGCATTTCCGCTCGAGCAGAAGTTTTTGATTCCATTGACGACATAATGGTCGCCTTCTAATTTTGCCATGCATTTGGTCGCAGTCGCATCCGAACCAGCGCCCGGCTCGGTCAACGCAAAAGCCCCCAAACGCTTTCCCGACGCCAAATCGGGAATCCATCTCTTTCTCTGTTCGGCGTTGCCAAAGAGAAGAATTGGTATCGCGCAAAGGCCCGACGCCGCCATGGAAAGGGCAATACCGCCGCAAGCGCGGGACAACTGCTCGACCACCAGCACGAAATCCATCGTGCCGCCGCCAAGACCGCCGTATTCCTGAGGAAGATAAACGCCAAACAAATCCGCTTTTCTCATCTCTTCGATAATCGGCCATGGGAATTCTTCGGTTTGATCATAATGCTCGCGAACCGGTCTAATTTTTTGTTGGCCCAACTGATAAGCCAAAGACGCCACTTCCTGCTGTTGTTCATTTAATTCGTAATCCATAATTTCTCCTTAGCGAGCCTTTTTTTGACCCTCTTCTTTAATTGATTTTAAAGCTTCTCGCGCGGCATTTTGTTCCGCCGCTTTCTTATTTTTTCCCCGCCCGCAGCCGCGGATGGTTCCTCCGATATCGACGGTAACCTCAAAAGTCTTGTCATGATCCGGGCCCACCATCTTTATAACCTGATAAACCGGCGTGATTCTCGATTTCTTTTGGGCATATTCCTGGAGTTCGCTTTTATAATCGGATTCTCCCTCAAGCGGTTCTTTCCCCATCTCAAGAAGGCGGCGGATGAATTTTTCGGCGGCGGAGTATCCGCCGTCCAAATAAATGGCGCCCATCAAAGCTTCCAGAGCGTTTCCCAATAAGCTCGGCCGCGAGCGCCCTCCGGACTGTTCCTCGCCGACCCCCAAATAGAGATACGCGCCAAGGTTAATCCGCGCCGCCCACCGCGCCAAACTCATGCGAGAGACGATCCGAGATTTGCGTTTTGAAAGATGCCCTTCATCCTCATCGGGATATTCCTGATAAAGGTGATGCGCGACCACGGTCGAAAGAACGCTGTCTCCCAAAAACTCCAAACGCTCATTGCAGGCGCTGTCGCCTGATTCGGCGGCGTAAGAGCGATGGGAAAGGGCTTCTTTCAGCAGAGTCGCGGAAGAAAAGCGATAACCGATAACCCTCTCTAAAGGAGGGTTATCGGCTGTGTTCCCCAGAAAAGCGCGCTCCTCGGGGACAAGCGTCATGAGCTCTCCGCCCTCCGACATGGGGGCGCAATCGCTATTTCTTCGCGTGTGCCGTGACGTAGTCTATCGCTTGGCCGACAGTCTGGATTTTCTCCGCTTGATCGTCGGGAATTTCGGTGTCAAATTCTTCTTCAAGCGCCATGACCAACTCGACGGTATCCAAAGAATCTGCGCCCAGATCGTTGACAAAATGGGCCTGGGGATTCACTTCTCCCGGGTCAACGCCCAATTGCTCAACAATGATTTTTTTCACGCGATCACTAATGCTGCCGCTTGCTGTTTCAGTCATGTTTCCCCCTGGTTTTTTACATGTACCCGCCGCCGTTCACATTCAGAACGTGGCCGGTAATATACGACGAATCTTCTGACGCTAAAAACAAAACGGCTTTAGCGATTTCAACCGGTTCTCCAATCCGTCCAAGAAAGACGCCGGATAAAAATTTCTGCCTCTCCGCCTCAGGCACCATATCAGTCATGCGGGTTTTGACAAACCCTGGCGCGACGGCATTGCAAAGAATATTGCGGGAAGCAAACTCCTTGGCGCAGGACTTTGTAAAGGCGATCAAGCCTCCTTTAGAGGCCGCATAGTTGGCCTGTCCCGCATTGCCCTCTTCTCCAACCACCGAAGCGATGTTGACGATGCGCCCATAGTGGGCCTTGAGCATCGGACGAATGACCGCTTTCGTGAAATTAAATGGGCCTTTCAAATTGATATTGAGGACTAAATCCCAATCGGCATCGGACATTCTCATCAGTAAATTATCCCGAGTGACGCCAGCGTTGTTAATGAGGATATCAATTTTCCCGAATTTAGCGGTCGTTTGCTTGACCACTTCCTCACAAGAATCGAATTTAGTGACATCACAAGCCAGACCCAACGACTCAAAACCTTTCGAAGAAAATTCTTGGGCAGCTGCGGAAACCTTCTGTCCATCCACATCGACCAAAACAACCTTGGCTCCTTCTTTTAAAAAGAGCTCCGCAATCGCAAGGCCAATTCCCTGGGCAGAACCGGTGACAATCGCCACGCGATCTTTCAGTCTTTGATGGGACAGAGCCGAAGATTTATTTTCCGCCATTGTGGTTTCCATAACAACCCCCTAGTTGATGTTGCAAAATTTAAACTCGCAATTGCAACATTCATTTCACTTTAAAAAAACATCCGCCAAAAATAGATATACTATATTGCGATGAGAAAATACACTATCTTAGTCGGGCACGGCGCCGTTCCTAAGGACGCGCCCAAATCCTTGGTGGAAGAATTTAAGCGCTTAGAGAGAACCTCTCCAGGCTCTTCTGAACTAAGAGAGGTTGATCGCAAGTTGCGAAATTGGCCAAGAACATCTCAAACTGATCCTTATAAAGAGGGCCTTGAGAAAATCGCGGAGTCCCTCCAAAAGCGAATGCCCAACCACTCGGTGCTTGAGGCCTATAACGAATTTTGTTCTCCGAGTCTGGAAGAAGCTTTAGAGTTTGCCGCCCGCCAAGGGGCGGAGAGCATCACCGTGATTCCGACCATGTTTACCCGGGGCGGCATCCACAGCGAGACAGAAATTCCTGAAATCATCGAGAAGTTTTCAAAAGAGCGCCCGCAAATTTCCACCAATTACGTCTGGCCCTTTGACCTCGAAACTATCGCCACAATGTTGGCTGAAGAGATTAATCGCGTTGAAAAATCCGCGATCTCTTCTTAATGGATAGACCAACCCTCCTTTACGACGGAGACTGCTATTTCTGCCGAAGCTGGGTCGCGCGCTGGAAAAAGACATCTCAAGGCAGCGTTGAATTCCGCGCTTATCAGGAAGCCGGGCATTTATTTCCCGAGATTCCGGCCAAGGATTTTGAATCCGCCATCCAGCTAATCGATTCTCATCAGCGTTTTTCGGGAGCGGAAGCGGTTTTTAGAACCCTCGCCCTCGGCGGAAAAACAGGGCCTCTTTTTTTCTATCAAAAAATCCCACTTTTTAAGTCTTTCAGCGAAGGAGCCTATCGCCTCATCGCCTCTCACCGCGGTTTTTTTTCTAGGATCACCAGGCTTTTGTGGGGCCATCATCTGGAAAACCCGCAATACGCTTTTTCTTCCTGGGTTTTTACGCGGCTTTTGGGCGCCGCTTACTTTTTCGCTTTTGGAGCGTTGATATTTCAATGGAAGGGATTGTGGTCTAGCCAAGGAATACT
>JAJZJF010000095.1 GCA_021810245.1 bacterium | reverse complement strand
AACCAGATCCCCGTCTTTAATTTTGTCCAAGTTTTTATTGTAATGCAAAACCGCCGCATTTTTGCCGGATGCGACTATAGAGGGGTAACCAAGAGAAGAAAGCCCGGATTTAAGACACTCCGATTCAAAGACCGCCTGCGCTTGATATTCGTATTGGCCAGGCCGGGTTTGGCGCATGACCGCGATATGGGCGTCTCCGGAAATACGGTTTGAGACTTTTAGGAGTTCTATTTCTCCCGGAATTTTGACAGCCCGCAGTTCGTCTAAAGCTTCCCTTAAGTCCTCGGGAAATATCGCATGGCGCCCGAGCGGCTTGAGCTCGTTCTGAGCCTCTTGTGGGGCGTATATTTTTCGGTAGCCGCGCAAGGATTTTTGAATTTCCGATTTAAGATCGTCTTGATAGCATACTTTTGAAAATCCGTAGCGCTTGCGGGATTCTTCCAAGGTCGGCAAGGTCCCAATCCAAACCAGATGGTGATCGTCGGCTTTGGGGATAAAAAGAACGTCTGTTTTGCGTTTGGGATCAAGGAGAATCCAGGCTCCCGGCTCTTCAAAGCCGCTGAGATAGAGAAAATCGGATTGTTGGCGGAACGGATATTCGACATCTCCGTTGCGAACAACGGGAACGCCTCCTTTTAAAAGGATAAGCCCGTCCGGCAGCCTTTGGGCTAGGGACTTTCTAATTTGCGAGTAATGTTTAAATGATGGGAGATTCATTTTTATTCCTTGATCGCGTTTTTTCCGACTACTCCGGCAATTCTCGCGACGTCTTTAGCCCAATCGGGGATAAAACTTCGAGAATCCTGAGGGTTGTCCCGGTAGCGCTCCAGTTCTTCCGAAATTTGAAAGGCGAGCTTTAAAGCCTCGATTCCGCGTTCCGCCGAAGGCCAGGGCTTGACATTGTTTCGGATGCAGTTAATCCAGTGCAGGTGTTCGCTCTTGAGAGGCTCGGTAGAAGACAGCTTGGGCCTTAAGATTTCGATGTCTTTTAAGCTTTTGATAGTCGCGGATTTTTTCTTGTAAATTTTAAGATCGGAATTTCCATAATCGAGTGAAATATAACCCTCTTTTTGGAATAGGCGAAGCTTCCGGCTTTTGGCGAGCGAAATGCGGCTGGCCGTGAGATTGGCGATGCAACCGGTCTTAAAGCGCACGCGGACGTTGGCGATATCCTCGTAATCAGACAAAATATGGGCTCCCAAAGCTTCAATGGATTCGACTTCGGATCCGACCAGGGTCAGCAAGATGTCCAAGTCATGGATCATGAGATCCAAGACGACTCCGATATGAGACATGCGCGGATCATAGGGCCCCAGGCGTTCCACGGTGATAAAGCGGGGTTCATGGATATGCTTGACGGCTTCAAGAACGGCGGGGTTAAAGCGTTCGATGTGACCGACTTGAAGGACAAGGTTTTTTTCTTGGGACAAAGCCAGGAGTTTCCGGGCTTCATCAAGAGATGAAGCTAAGGGCTTTTCGATGAGACAATGAAGGCCGTGTTCGAGGGCTTCTTTGCCCACTTGATAATGAAGCGGGGTCGGAACCGAAATGACAACCGCTTCCGCTCGGGAAAAAACATCCTGATAATTCCGAACGGGGGTCGTGTTGGCCTTCCAAGCGGCGATCTGCGCGCGCCACAAATTGAGATCCGATATCGCGACTAGATCGACTTCCGGGATTTTGCTTAGGACGCGGGCGTGATGGCTGCCCATGGCGCCGGCGCCGATGACGGCGACTTTGATTTTATTTGAGTTCATATTTATTTTCCGTGGGGCCCGTGGATGGATAAGAAACGAGGGCGATTTTTTGTTGATTGACTTCTTGGATAAATTGCTCTTTGTCGAAAATCATGACGGACCTAGCCTCAAGGGCTAAGGCGGAAACGGAAGCCTGGGAAAAGACCTTGAGGGTTTCGAGTCCGATAATGGGAATATCAAAGCGCAGATCTTGTTTCGGTTTTGCGACCTTGACGACGACGAGGCTTGGCTTTTTCCCGCGGGCGCGAACGATTTCCTTGGCTCGCATAATGCAGGCGTCGGTGCCCTCCATCGCTTCTACCGCGACGATAGCTTTTTCTTTAGATACGACGGTTTGTCCGATGTCAAAAGCGGCCACCGCTTTAGCCGCTTTCCAGCCGATCAAAATGTCTTTCAATTCTTCTTGAGTCGGTTTTCTTTGGCTTAATATCCCTTCCGAGACTAGTAAATGGGATAAAAAAGTCGTCGAGGGCAAAAGCTCGATGCCTTCGCTTTGAAGTTCGGAGGCGATTTCGCCTAAAAGGGTGTCGGTTCTGCGGTCCTTGGCCCTCCATAAAATTTTGGCCGCCCTTAAATCGGGGGAAATTCCGCCAAAAAGAGAGGCGTGTTGAACCTTGCCGGCCATGACGGCTTGGCTGACGCCTTCTTTTTTAAAAGTCTCGATTGGTTTTGAGATTTGACCCAGTTTGAAATAGTAAAGCCGAGACACCAAACTCTCAAGCTTGGGATCGGTAATTCCGGGCATGCCGATGGCGATGACGGAAACCCCTAATTTCCGCGCTTCTTCGGCAAAAAGGAGGGGAAACTTTCCCGAGCCCGCAATCAAACCTATTTTTTTATGATTAGTCATTAGGCGCCTAAGCCGTTAACAGAGTTATTATAGCGGAATTAGGCCGGGTCTAATTCCGCGGAATTTCAAAAATAAAACGGCTTCCACGCCCGGGCCCCTCTGATTCCGCGCGCAGAGTGGCGTTGTGTTTTTGCGCAATCCGCAGGGCTGATGAAAGCCCAAGGCCGGTTCCCTCTTTTTTTGTCGTAAAAAAAGGCATGAAGAGTTTTGAACGGTCGAGCATGGTTATTCCGCATCCATTGTCTTCGATTTGAATCGAGATGCTTCCCCTTTCCCAGTTAAAGAGAGATTTGCCGCTAAGATGAGCTAAAATGCGGATGCGCCCCAAAGAATTGGGAGAAATTGACTCGATAGCGTTTTGGATTAAAACCGTAAAAGCCTGTTCCAACAATTCCGCGTCGCCTAAAACGGGAAGAGGATCTTCAAGTCCGATGATTTCGGGGCGAATTTTTTTGGCGCGTATTTGAGGCTCCAGAGCGCGAAGGGCTTGTTTGAGAGGGGTTCTTAAGTCAATGGGAGTTAGATTTGCGGATTCTCTTCTCCCCATTTCGATGATGCGGGACAAAAGGGCGCGGCATTTCCAAATTTCTTCTCGGATATCCTTGGCTTCCGAAGCGGCCGGCGGTCCTAAACGCTGTTCCAAAATGTCGGCGCTGACCAAGATATTCGATAAAGGGCCCTTGAGTTGATGGGCAAGATGGGCGGCGACATCGGAAACCGATTCTAGGCGCGCTTGAGCTTCTTCCCATTTTCTCTTTCGCATTTCTTCTTCTTTTTGTATTCGTCGCGCGTCTAAGGAAAGAAGAGTTAAAAGCGCGGTGGCCGCCACCAGAAATATCCCTTTGAGCCAAAAACTGGAGCCGAGATTGTGAGAGGCGAAATTAATCGAGAAAAATAGCGAAAGGGAAATAATCCCGATGACAAAACTTTGTCTCCAATTGGAGGTAAGCGCGGTTCCCATGACAATGAAAAGATAAATGAGATCAAGATTGGAGTTTCCCGAGGAATAAAAGAGGGCGATGGATGCGGCCAAGGCGTCTCCGATAAAAAAAGTCGCCTGAAAATACCAGCGTTCCAGAGCGGCTTGAGGCGAAAGAGAGAGGAAAATAAGAGACAAGCCGCTCCAAGATAGAACTATCCAGCGAAGCTTGAGACTCATCTGGGCCGAACCGGGATAGAATGCGAGAATCAGCGTCAGAACCGAAAAGAAAAGCCCCTGAAAGGCAAAGTAGAGGCTTTTTTTATTAGAGGGCATCGAAATTGAGCCGGTATCCTACCTTGGGAATGGTTTCAAGAGCGGAAGCCTTTTTGCCCAGCTTTTTGCGGATATTTTTGATATGGGCGTCCAAGCTCCTGGGAGAGGCGGTAGATTCGTAAGGAGAGGTTCGTTCAATCAGAAAAAAACGATCGAGGGCCTTGCCGGGGCTTGAGGCTAAAAGGGCGAGAATCTCAAACTCCCGAGGGCGAAGATTCAGCGGTTTTCCGTCCCAAAAGGCTTCGCGAGACTCTAAGTCGACAAACAATCCGCTCTTGGGAGTTTTGGGCGCGCGAAAGCGTCCGCGCCTTAACACCGCGCGAATTCTGGCCAAGAGTTCCAGCGCTCCAAAGGGCTTGGTCACGTAATCGTCGGCCCCCATATTAAGGCCCAAGGCCTTGTCTTTTTCACCGGAAAGGCCGGTCAGAAAAATAACGGGAATATCATTGACCGAGGGGTTCTGCCTGATTTCCCTTAACGCCTCGCGCCCGTCAAAACCAGAGAGGCCAATGTCTAGAACAATGAGATCGGGCTTAAAATCTAAAAGGTTTGAGATCAGTCGTTCGGGCCGAGGCAGGCGCTTTAAGACAAAACCCTCCTCCATTCTTAATGATTTTTCCACCGCCCGTGCGGCGGAATCGTCGTCTTCGACTAAAAGGACCCGAGGCATTTTTATGTTTTACAAAATTTTCGCCAGATAAATATTATTTTAAAATTTCAATGCGCGCGCTTTCTAGGCGCCATAAAGTGCCATGAAAATTCTCGCGTTCACATTTTTTTCAGATTTTTATGATAAACTAGCATTGTCGTTTAAATTGGAAATAGGGAGAGAAAAAATGAAGCCAAACATCGAAGTAAAGCGTAAAAAGGAGTCCGGTTTTACCTTAATCGAACTTCTGGTCGTCGTTTTAATCATCGGCATCTTGGCCGCCATCGCCGTTCCGCAATATTTCGCGGTGATTGAAAAGGGCCGGGTTTCCGAGGCAATGCAGTGTCTGGATATTTTGCGTGGAGCGGAATCACGCTATTATCTGGGCAATACGCAGTATGCGACTGTAAACATATCCAATGCCCCTGGAACTTATAATAGCGCTAATCCGCTGGATGCGACCTGCACCCAGATGAAGTATTTTTCCGGAACAGCCACTGGCACAGGCGGGACGCAGTATGTCGTTACCCTAACCCGCAGTTCGTCTGGGGGCTCTCCTTGTCCATCTAACAGTACCTATGGTTGCTACACCCTTAACTATACTCATATACAAGGACAGGCAGACGCGTCTCCTTCTGTGACGTGTACTTCCGGAGGGTCTCAACCCTGTCAACCTATGGTTCCTGTCGGTTCATAACATTAAGAGTTTAGGTTTTATGAGGGCCGCCTTTGGGCGGCCCTCTTTTTTAAAGGGATGAAAAAGTATTGGGGTGGGGTCGTTTTTCTTTTCGTTTCATCTCTATTTTTCTTCGCAGCGCATCAACATCAACTTGGTGGTTTTAGCGACGAACCCCTCTTTATTCTTTTGGCCCAATCGCTTTGGCATGGCCAGTTCCATTTGCCCTTGATCAATCTGCCAATTACCGATCCGCTTCCTGGCTATCCCATCCTTTTGGCCTTGCCCGTCCATTTTTTAGGCGGACATTGGAATTATTATTTTCTTATAGGACTTTTTCAAACCTTGATCGCCCTTTATTTTTCTTGGCGTTTGGCCCGAGAGTTTTTAAGTCCTGGGATATCCTTACTGACTTTTCTTTTAATTTCAATCAACCCGACTCTTCTTTTTTATTCCGGCACGGTCTTTTTAGATACCGCCTATTTAGCTGTTTCCCTGATTCTCTTTTGCGCGCTTGCCCAAGCCGAAGAGAGTTCTATTTTCTACTGGGCGCCATTATCTGCCTTGTCTCCGCTTATTAAACCCCATGGGGCGATTCTCATCGCGTGCCTTATGGTTTTAATTTCCTTGCGTTTTAGTTGGAAAAAAGCCCTTGTTTTTGGACTTTTGTCTTTTCTTCCCTTGGTATTATGGCTTGCGAGAAACCATCTTATTTCCGGGACTTCGACTGGCTACCTGGACAATTGGCTTTCACAGGCCTCCCTGCCGCAAAATAAAGGAAACCCACTTTTCCATATCATGCAGGTTGTCGCTTCGCTTTGGGGCGCGGCCCCCTTGGGCGCCTATGGACGGCCCTGGGCGTTATTTCCCTTTTGGATGAATTTGGGATTTGGGATATTGTTGATTGCCTTTTTTTCAAGAGGGGTGGCTCGACTTATCAAGAATCCCGCGCATCAGGAGCTTGTTTTTTCCCTGGCCCTGTACGTTATTTTGTTGAGTTTCCTTCACTTCTTATGGCCTGCCGCTTCCGTCCGCTACGCGATTCCTTTTTTGCCTTTTGTGTGGATATTCGTCATGGCCGGGCTCTTTGTGGATTCTCCTGTGCAAACCCGGAATTTAGGATTGATTTTAAGCGTGGTCATTTTTATCCGTTGCGGGGCTATTGATCAGATTTTCATTTCCATCAAGCCCAGGGAAACCCCGATTGTCTCTTTTAATACTCTTCAATGGGTCAAGCGAAAGACTCCAGCGTCCGCTCGGATCGATACTTATGATGGAAGCCTGTTTATGCTGATTGCCCAGCGCTACGCTATAACTGCGGTAGCCAACAATCAAGATAACTGGATTCATCTTCTTATAGACAAACGCTTTAATTATATCGAGGCGGCTCCATTTTTTTCTAATGGTTTTTCTTCTTCATATGGCTTAGTGA
>JAJZJF010000094.1 GCA_021810245.1 bacterium | reverse complement strand
AAGATGGCTGCGACATGGGATGCTCTTTTTGCATTATCCCTTCCATTCGCCCGAATTTATCTTCGCGGCCTTTTGAGGAAATCTCTTCTGAAATTCAAGGCTTGCTTAAAAATCGCTGTCCCGAGATTGTTTTGTGCGGGATTCGTCTCGGAAGATATCTCTCCAAAGATTCGGCCTCTCGCCGGATTGACTTTGTCGGATTGTTGGAGCGCTTGCTTGAACTCCCCGGAGATTTTCGCATTCGCCTTTCGTCTCTTGAGATTACCGATGTCACCGACCGTTTTATTGCGTTACTAGCTCGCTCGGGAGGGAAAATAGCGCCGTCCTTGCATCTTCCGCTTCAATCGGGATCGGATAAAACTTTAAAAGAGATGGGGCGGTGGTATACGACAAGCTTTTACCGAAGGCGTCTTGAGGCTTTGCGCGAGAAAGTTCCGCAGTGCGCGGTTTTTAGCGATGTCATGGCGGGCTTTCCCGGAGAATCCGAAGCGGATTTTGAGGAAAGCCTTCGCTTTATCGCGGATATGAAATTTTCCGGTCTCCATCCATTTCGGTATTCTTTTCGCCCTGGAACTGCGGCGGAAAAAAGAGCCGATCATCTTCCAGAAAAGACGATTTTATCACGCGCGGAATCTCTTCGAGCTTTAGACCGGCAACTGCGAACTGATTTTGCGTCTCATTCGGTTGGCAGCGTTTCCCGCGTCGTGGTCGAGGGCCGCCCCGGAAAGCCTGAAGGTCTTTGCGAGAATTTTTTAAGCGTTTCCCTTGACCATTATCCCGGCCCTGGCTTTGCCTGGGTTAGAATCCATTCTTCAAAAGATTTAGACGCCTTCGCCGAAGTTTTGCCCCAAAGAGCCCACGAGAATTTTCCCATCGTGCGATGATTGTCCGCTACGGCCCGTTTCACCCGGCCCTGGAAGAAGCCTTTGTCTTGGACATTAAAGAAATCCTTTCTCGCGGCCCCGCGCCCATCTGCGTTGTGGTTCCTTCCCGGCGCCTGGCCTTACGACTGGAACGTTTGCTGGCCATTGAAAAACAAATCCCTCTTTTCGGTGTTTATTTTCACACCTTCTACAGTCTGGCCTGGTCTATTCTTCGGGAAGAAGAGCCTTTAGACGGGGTTTTTATTTCAGAGCCGCTCTTTTTTAATCGCTTGGTGGATGGCTTGGCGGAAACTGAAATGCCGGATTCTCTTTGGCCCAAAAAATCGAAAAGGCCAAAAGCCTTTTCAGAGAGCTTGCGCTCAAGCGTTCGCGATTTAATTGACGCGGGCCTTGTTTTCGATGATTTAAGCGCTTATGAAGAAGAGCTTCAATTTGAGGGGGCCGAAGCTCTTAAGTCTTTGTCTCTCTTTTCCCAGCTTTATCGCGACAAGTTAAAAGAGTTAAAAATTTTCTCGATGGCGGAATTAACGCGCTTGGCCGCTCAAAAATCGGAAAAATCCCGCTTTCTGGGACAATTTCAGGAAATAATTTATTACGGGTTTTATGATTTGACGGGCCTTCAGCTTGATTTTTTCGAGAATGTGACGAAATCCCACCCCTGCCGCCTGTTTTTTCCATATGCGAAGTCTCATCCCGCTTTTGTCTTCGCGAAAGATTTTTTTGAGCAGAAGCTCGCCGCGCATGATTTAACGGAGTTGGATTTAGGCTTTAGCCGCCGGGCTTTGGGGCCTGTGTTGGAAAATCTGTTCGCTTCTTCTCTTAAGCCGGTCTTGGAGGCGCCGCCCATCCGCTTGGTATCGGCTTCCGGAATAGAAGATGAGATATGGTTTGCGGCTAAGGAAATATTGCGCTTGGTCGAAGAAGAGAAAGCGGGTTTTGATGAAATTGGGGTGGTTTTTCGCTCGCTTGATTTTGCCCGGAGTTCTATTGTCCGCATTTTTGAAGAAAATAAAATCGCCTTTGACCTGAAGGCGCAAGAGCCCTTGTTGCGCCGCCCTTTGGCGAAAACCCTTTTTAATTTTTTAAGTCTTGGCCGGAGAGATTTCCCCGCTTTTTCGGTTGAAGACGTCTTTTCTTCGCCCTATTTCGACCCGGGAAACCTCGGCCGGGAATGGAAAGCGGAATTGCGCCGGATGATTCGGGACTTAAAAATTGGCGGCGGCTGGCTTCAGTGGAAAGGGCGCTTGTCTGAAGAGGCTTTAAAAAAGGCGAATTTACCCAAGGGCTTTCCATATGAATCGGCGGCTTTTCTTTGGGAACTTTTGCTTTCCTTCAAAGAAACTTTTAAAAACAAACCTCTTTCGTGGCTGGATTTTTCTCAAGCCTCAAGGGCTTTGATTGAGAAATTTTTTAAATTGCCCAAGGACGCCTCAACTGAGGAAAAAGAAACTTGGGATCTCTTTATGAGCGGCCTAGAATCTCTCTCTTTGCTTGACCGGATCTCCCGCCCGAAAGATTTCTCCGATGGCCTAGACGCTCTTGAAGAGAAGCTGAAACGATCCTCTTTTGAGACTTCTTCCGGGACCATCGGGGTTCGCGTTATGGACGCGATGGCCGCCCGCGGGGAATCTTTTCGAATTTTATTTCTCCTAGGCCTCAATGAAGGGATATTCCCGCGAGCGATAGTGGAAGACCCCATTTTAAGAGATCCGGCGCGCGCTTTCTTGCGCCATCCCCTTGGATACTGGATTCGCCCGAAAAAGGAAGGATACGAAGAAGAAAAACTCTTATTTTATCTCCTCGTGTCTTCCGCTCAAGAGAAGCTCTACTGCGCTTATTCTCGCTCCGATGAGGAGGGCAAAGAACAGGTTCCATCTTTTTACCTCTATGAACTAGCCCAAGCGGCTCATATTTCTCTGGCTGAGCCTTATCTAGTCAGGGTGCCAAGAGACGCCTCGGAAAAACTGCAAATGATTTCTCCGCAGTATCTGTCTCCGGGGGAGATGAGTCTCTACGCTTCTCTTCAAAACGCGAGCGCGGTTCCTTTTTTGGCGGCATTAAATCTTCCGCAGGCGGAGATTTTGGAAGTGGGCCTTAGGGCGGCGGAAGAGTTAAACCGGCACGTTTCCAGCGGGGAAAGAGACGGTCTCGTGGAAACCCCCGATGAGTTTCTTGCGCGCTGGCGGGAAGGCGTTTCTCCAACGAGTCTTGAGACTTATGTGCAATGTCCATTCCGTTTTTTTGCCGCTCGGGTTTTAGGGCTTTTGGAAGAAGAGAAAAATAGCAAGGATGAGATTACGCCACAAGTGATCGGCCAAATCTATCATGACATTCTCAAACGGTTTTATTCTTGTTTGCCTCATTCGGTTTTAGAGGGGAAAAAACCATATGATGATTTGCTCAGCCGGGCCATTGAAGAGTCTTTTTTGGAATATGACGAAAACCGGCTCGGGGTGTATCCTCTTTTATGGCTGTCGGTTAAAAACAATGTCAGCGAGCGCTTGCGGAAATTTGTCGAGTTAGACATTGGCAGACTCAGGCGTGAGAAAATGCGCCCTTTTGAACTAGAAAAAGAGTTTCGCGCCGATATTCCCAATTCTTTGGGTTATCGCTTGCGCGGAAGGCTTGACCGGATTGACGAGAGTTTAGACGAAAGCTGTCTTGAAATCATCGATTATAAGACGCGTTGGAGAAAAGGCGATCCCAAAAAGATGGTTTTGGGCGGAGAATCTTTTCAACTGCCGTTTTATCTCGAGCTTTTGTCTCGCGAATATCCCGGTAAGGAAATTAAAGGCGCCGCCCTTTATGAAATCGAGAGGGACGCTCAAGAAAATGAAATTTCGAGCTATCCCTATTCTTTTTCCGATTGGCAGAGTCAACGCGAGGGCTTTTTTAAGAATGTGTCGAGCCTTTTAAATTCGGTTGAGCGCGGGTATTTTCCGATTAACCCAGACGATCAAAGCGAATATGGGCATTGCCGGTTTTGCCGGTTTCAAAACCTTTGCCGAAAAAAACACTCGCCTTCCAGAAGGCGGGGCCAGGAGTTCTTAAAAGAAGCGCTCGCGGAGAAAAAAACTTGAGTTTTTTGAGTCTTCAAGGGAAAACCTTTTGCGTTGAGAAAGTTAATCTTGCCTCCTTGGCTCAAAAATTTAAAACGCCGCTTTACGTTTATTCCAAGGCTTCGCTGATAGACCAATACTTAAACCTTAAGAGCTCATTTTCCAGGCGCCCCCCGCTTATCTGTTATGCGCTCAAGGCTAATTCTAATTTTTCTCTCTGTCGGGTTTTTAAAGAGATGGGCGCCGGGGCGGAAGTGGTCTCGGGCGGAGAATTGCGCCAGGCCCTTCGCGTCGGTGTTTCGCCTTCAAAAATTTTGTTTTCCGGAGTCGGCAAAACCCGGGATGAGATTTGCTTTGGAATTAAACGGAAGATTTTGGCCTTTAATGTCGAGTCGTTTGAAGAATTGAAGGCTTTGGAAAAAATTGCCGCTCAAATGCGGTTGCGGGCTTCCGTTTCGGTGCGGATTAATTTTCCCATTAAGGCAAAGACCCATCCCCACACGGTGACCTCCGGAGACTTGTCAAAATTTGGAGTCAATGAAAAAGAGGCGCTCTTGATGTATGAGTGGGCTAGGAATTCGAAATGGTTAAAGATTATGGGGCTTCACTGTCATTTGGGCTCGCAAGTTTTTTCTTCAAAGCCTTATCTGCAAGCCGCTCATCTGGCGAAAAACTTTATCCGGCAATTGGCCATGCGAAAAATTTCTCTTTCCTTTGTCGACATGGGGGGCGGGTTTGGAGTGGGGGATGAAAAAATTGATTTTTCTGGAATTGCCGGCGCCTATCTCAAGGCGTTTAAAGAGTGGCCGGCTTTGGGCTTAATTCTTGAGCCGGGGCGTTTTTTGGTCGCGGAAAGCGGAATCCTTCTGACCCGGATTGTCCACGTCAAGGCGGGAGGTAAACGCAAATTCTTGATTGTGGACGCGGGGATGAACGATTTTTTGCGTCCCGCACTTTACGGCGCGCGCCATCCCCTTGTTTTGATCGAGAGAAAAAGCAGAAAGGAGGAGATTTTTGACGTCGCCGGTCCGGTCTGTGAGTCTGCCGATTTTTTCGCGAGAGATTTAAGCCTCTCGGCGCCAAAACCGGGGGAACTCTTGGGGGTTTTAAACGCGGGAGCCTACGGGTTTTCGATGAGCTCTCAATACAATTTCCGCCCGCGCGCCGCTGAAGTTCTGGTTCAAGGAAAAACCGCGCGTCTTATCCGCCGCCGCGAAACATTCGCAGATCTAATCCGCTCGGAAGCGTAAAAAGCCTCACGGAAAAATGGTGCGCTCGCCGGGAATCGAACCTGGATACCAAGCTTCGCAGGCTTGGACACTATCCGTTGTGTTACGAGCGCGTGAAATCCTTTAACGAGCTATTTTATCTATTTTAAGCCTTTTGATTCCAGAAAAAATTTTTTCAGGAGTGAATTAAGCCGCGGCAGAGTTGATGGGCTTCTGAGCAGATTTTAATTTTTCCCAACAAGGCGGCTTTGGATTGCTATGATTAATGGGTGGACATCGCGAATAAATGGGATGAGATTTTGGCGCGCTTAGACAGGCTTGGCGTTTTAGAGAAGGATTTAACCGAGAGTTTTTCGCGCTCGGGCGGAAAGGGCGGGCAAAACGTCAATAAAGTCGAGACCTCTGTCACTTTAATTCACCGCCCTAGCGGGATCATCGTTCGCTGCCAAGAAGCCCGTTCTCAAGCGCAAAACCGTTTTTTCGCGAGATTGCGGCTAATTGAAAAACTGGAAAGCCGCTTGCGCGAGGAAAAGGCGCGGGAGAAAAGGGAGATTGAAAAGATTCGGCGCCAAAAGCGCGGAAGGTCTAAGGCCGCAAAGGCGCGAATACTGAAGGATAAACGCCACCGCTCCGGCGTCAAAAACTTCCGCGCGCGAGTGCGGGGCGAGGATTAAGGCCTCGATAAACCGCCGCGAAACAAGCGGCGGTCGACAGTTTTTTTGAAAAGGGAAAGGCCCACGACAAAGGGCCGTGGGTCGTAATAAAAAATGGCGAGAGCCTCCGCCAGCGTCATCGCGTTTCTAACCGGTGTTCCCAGTAAAGGAGCGCGACAATCGCCAGGTCTAATGAAAAAAAGCACGCCATCGCCAAGGAGTGAGCGTAGCTCAGACGATAAGCTTCGTAGGCCATGAAGAGGCTAAAGAAACCCATCGCCCAGGGATAGACCCATGTCCGTCCTTTCAATAAGTTAATGGCGAGTGCCACTTTCAAAAGTCCATGAATCAAGAGGTAGGCGACCGCGAACAACTTGACGTCGCTGGTGAGATGCCCAACAAGCGAACGAAGATGATTGGCCACGAAATCCTTTGGATCCTCGGTCAATTCATGCTGGGTCAAGGCGATGACCATATGGTTGAGCGTTCCGCGGTTAAAGATCGCTAAGAGAATTCCGCCCGCCGTTTCAAGAACCCCGTCCACTGCCTTGAGCGCTAAACTGACGCGAAACAAGCGGCGGAGGAAATTCGATGTATTTCGGTTCGGCATATCAAATAAGGCGCTCCTTAATTTAACAATTTAACGGTAACGTTTTTAATGACGGAATTTTTTTCAGAATGCTATAATAGAAACCTAATCTATGCTAGCGCTACTTAGCCTTGAAGATTCCATTGAGAGAGTTCGCCTCGGAATGGAGAGCCGCGCGCGCAGGCTTTCCGGCCGCGTGGGGGAGA
>JAJZJF010000093.1 GCA_021810245.1 bacterium | reverse complement strand
TTTATGCGTCGAGCCTTGGAACTCGCAAAACGCGGCGGCAAGAAAACCCGCCCCAACCCGCGCGTGGGCTGTGTCCTGGTCAAAGATGGAAAAATTATCGCGGAGGCCTGGCACAAAAAATTTGGCGCTCCCCACGCGGAAGCCTTGGCGCTCAAAAAGGCCGGGCCCAAAGCTTACGGCGCGAGCGCATATATCACCTTAGAGCCCTGCGTGTCATTTCCAGGGAAAAAAACTCCTTCTTGCGCCGAAGCATTGATATCGGCAAAAGTGAAAAAGGTTGTTATCGCTTCTCAGGATCCCAACCCCCATATCTCAGGCCGCGGAATCAAGCTATTAAAGAAAAATGGGATTTTAGTTCAAACGGGACTACTTCAAGAAGAATGCGAAAAAATCAACCGCGGTTTTTTCTGGAGACAGCGCCATCAACGCCCCTATGTGATTTTAAAATTGGCATTAAGTTTAGACGGCAAAGCTTTCGCTGCGGGGGGAAACTCCCAATGGATTACGGATAAACCCGCCAGGCGCGCGGCGCATATACTCAGAAGCCACTGTGACGCAATTTTAGTGGGAATTGAAACCG
This sequence comes from bacterium, assembly GCA_021810245.1. GTDB lineage: Bacteria > Elusimicrobiota > Elusimicrobia > UBA1565 > UBA9628 > JAKAQV01. The sequence continues at coordinate 6,055 of JAJZJF010000093.1, read as the reverse complement.
TGATTAAAGATGATCCCAGCCTGACCGCGCATGGAATGGGGAGTAACCCCTTGCGCGTCATTTTAGACACAGATCTGCGAATTCCAAAAACCGCGAGAGTTTTAGGCGCTCAGGCACGCACGCTCATTTTTACCGCTTCCCCAAAAAATATTACGGGAATCGAAGTGGTTCGCGTATCCCAAAGCAAAGGCCGGCTTAATATCAAGGAAGTCCTTCGGGAATTGGCCAAGCGCGGAGTTGAAACTCTTTTAGTCGAAGGCGGCCCCACGGTCTGCGCCGCTTTTCTCAAAGAAAATCTGGCGGAGGAGGCCTATTTCTTCATTGCGCCGAAGTTTTTGTCCGGAACCCAAAACCCCAACCATTCTCCGAGGTTAGAAGATCCGCAATTAGAAAAGATTGGAAAAGACTTTCTCATCCATGGTAAAATCAGGTATTAAGATGTTTTCCGGGATCATTGAAAAAGAAGGTCTTGTCAAAAAAGCGGGCAAAAGCTCTCTGTGGATTTCCGCTTCTCTTTCCAAGGTCAAAGCCGGAGACAGCATCGCGGTCAACGGCGTCTGCCTGACTGTTATCGCCCCCACCAAAAAGAATTTTCTCGCCTTTGATCTAAGCCCAGAGACCTTAAGACTGACGACCCTCGGGCGCCTTAAAACGGGACAAGCGGTCAATTTAGAGCGCGCCTTAAAACTGGGAGACGTCATCGGGGGACATCTAGTCTCTGGCCACGTCGATTCCATGGCTCGCGTTTTGGAAAAAAAAGCTTTACCCGAGGGCTTTTGCAATTTGAGAATTGAAATTCCCAAAAACCTCATAGGCCTTATCGCTCACAAAGGCTCTATCGCCGTTGACGGAGTGAGCCTCACCGTCTCCGCCGTTGGAAAACGGTATTTCGAAGCGGCCCTCATTCCCTTTACGCTCAAGCACACGACTCTTGGGACACTGAAAGCGGGAGATTGTGTCAACCTCGAGGCAGATCTATTGGCGCGATACGTCGCGGCGTATTTAAAAAACAGATGAGATTCGACACAATCGAAGACGCAATCAAAGACATCCGCAAAGGGAAAATGCTCATTGTGGTAGACGACCCTAAGCGGGAAAACGAAGGGGATATCGTCATCGCGGCGGAGAAATGCACGGAAGCCGCCGTTAATTTCATGGCTCGTCACGGACGAGGTCTTATCTGCGTTCCCATGACCAACGAACGCTTAAATGAGCTGAACCTGCACCCCATGGTCAACACCTCTTCTTGGACCCGCGAACCCGGAAGAGACACCGCATTTTCTATTTCCGTTGACGCGAGGCGAGGCACGACCACCGGCATTTCAACCTCCGACCGCGCGAAAACGATTCAAACTCTCATTGATCCGAAAACGAAACCAGACGATTTGATTCGCCCCGGGCACGTTTTTCCTCTCCGCTCAAAAGAAGGCGGGGTCTTAGTCAGGGCTGGCCACACCGAAGCCGCCGTCGATCTCGCCAGACTCGCGGGGCTTAAACCCGCGGGGGTCATCTGCGAAATTTTAAATGAAGACGGATCAATGGCGAGAACCCCACAGCTGATGCGTTTCGCGAAAAAATACAAATTGCGCATCATCACGATTCAAGCTCTCATTGAATATCGCCGCGCCAAAGAAAGATTGGTCAAGCGCATGGCCACCGCCCATCTTCCCACTCGTTTTGGAGAATTTTTGATTCATCTCTACGAAGAGACTCTGACGGGCAAACAACATCTCGCACTCACCAAAGGCTTAGTTGATGGATCCAAGAGAGTCCTTGTTCGCGTTCACAGCTCCTGCGTGACCGGAGACGTTTTATTTTCCGAGAGATGCGACTGTGGGAAACAACTCGCCGCCGCCTTAGAACGCCTCAGCCGCGAAAAAACGGGAGTTCTCATTTATTTATCCCAAGAAGGACGGGGAATTGGACTTCTCAACAAACTTAAATCTTACAATCTCCAAGACAAGGGTTTAGACACGGTCGAAGCCAATCTCGCGCTGGGTTTTAAGCCTGATTTACGCGAATACGGAATTGGGGCTCAAATACTGGCCGACCTCGGACTCTCGACAATCCGAATCTTGACCAACAATCCCCGCAAAATCGTCGGAATCGAAGGCTACGGGCTTAAGGTCGTTGAGCGAGTGCCTATTGAAATTCCGGCGACTCCGCACAATGCCCGCTATTTAAAGGCAAAAAAACAAAAGCTCGGACATTGGCTGACGGAAGAGTCTCTTCTGCCATGAAAACATCTCTTCATAAACATTCGCTTGGAATTGTCGCCTCTCGCTTTAACGAGAAAATCACGGACCGACTGCTTGACCATTGTCTCAAAACGCTCATCGCCGGGAAAATTGAGAAGTCTAAAATTTCGGTTATCCGCGTTCCGGGCGCCTACGAAATTCCATGGACGCTTCAGGAAATGGCTCTGAGCAAAAAATATTCCGTTTTAATCGCGCTTGGCTGTATTTTAAAAGGCGGGACTTCGCAAAACGACTATATCTCAAAAGCCGTCATAGAAAATATCCAAAAAATTTCCCTTCAAACCCGCGTTCCCTGTGTCTTGGGGGTCATTACGCCCAATACAGAAAAGCAAGCTCTAGCCCGCACGCGCGGAGAAATGGACCGCGGAAAAGAGGCCGCGCTGGCGGCATTGGCAATGCTTAAAGTTCGCTCAGATATCGAGGAAACGATCTAATGAAAGGAAGAAGGCTAGCCAGAGCCGCCGCGCTCCAAGCTCTTTACCTCATTGACGTTTCCGGAATTTCCGAAGAAGCCGCCTTATCCACCCAGCAAGAGTCTCTCGACTCTTTAAATGAAAACGATTCCTCTTTTTCAAGGGATTTAGTTTTAGGAACCCGCAAATTTATATCCCCCATCGATAAAAAAATCGCCGAAGCGGCCACGCATTGGAGAATTGAGCGCATGACCTCGGTTGACCGCAACATCTTGCGCCTTTCAACCTATGAACTGTCTTACCTTCCAGACACTCCCGCCAAGGTCGTTATCAACGAAGCCATTGAAATTGCCCGCGAGTTTTCCACCGAAGAATCCGCTCGCTTTGTCAACGGCATTCTCGACAAGATATCTAAGTCCGAAAAATAATTCCATGTCGGTTCATGCGGAAATTAATCGCCTGCGAAACGAAATTCTCAAGCATGATCGTTTATATTATCTCGAGCAAAAACCTCAGATATCGGATTTTGAATACGACACTCTTTTGCACCGCTTAAAAGAGCTTGAGAATCTCTATCCCGAGCTCATCACTCTCGATTCTCCAACCCAGCGCGTCTCCGGAGGGGTTTCTTCGACTTTTAAGCCAGTCCGCCACGCCTCTCCCATGCTGTCTTTAGACAATACCTATAACGAAGAAGAAATTCGCCAATGGCATCAGCGCATCATGAAAATTCTTCCCGCCGCGGAGAAACCCCGCTATCTCATCGAGCGCAAAATGGACGGGTTGTCTTGCGCGCTCAGCTATGGAAATGGCCTTTTTATCCGCGCCGCGACCCGGGGAGACGGCGAAACCGGAGAAGACGTGACATTAAACGCCAAAACATTGCGCTCAATTCCGCTGAAATTAAACCTTCACTCATCCTGTCCGCATTTTCTCGAAATTCGGGGAGAAGTTTTAATGACCCAAGCGGATTTTGAAGCGGTCAATGAAGAAATGAAAAAAAACGGGGAAGAGCCCTTCGTCAATCCGCGCAACTGCGCTTCAGGCTCCCTGCGCCAAAAAGACCCGGCGATAACCGCCAAAAGGCGTTTGCGTTTTTATGCCCATTCTTTCGGCGCCTGGGAATCCAACGCGCCGCCGCCAAACTCTCAATCCAATTTCTTAAAAATCTGCCGCGAGCTGGGCTTTCAAGTCGAGCCTTATGAACTTTTTGATTCCATTGAAGAAGTCATTGCGTTTCACAAAAAATTTCGCGAAAAAATAATTCCGACTCTCCCCTATGCGGTCGACGGGCTCGTCGTCAAGGTCGACTCCTTTGCGCAGCAAAAAATTCTGGGTTTTACCAATAAAAGCCCTAGGTGGGCCGTCGCCTTTAAATATCCGGGGGCGCAAGCCTCGACCGTCGTCAAGCAAGTCGATTTTTCCGTCGGTCGAACCGGAGTCATCACCCCCGTCGCCAAAGTCGAGCCGGTCTTTTGCGCCGGAGTGACCATCAGTTCGGTAACTCTTCACAATTTTGACGAGATCAAAAGGCTGGATTTAGGAGTGGGAGATACGGTCATCATCGAACGCGCCGGAGAAGTCATCCCAAAAATCATCCAGGTTTCCCAAAAAGCCCGGCCTTCAGCTAAAATAACGCCGCCTTCTCTTTGCCCAGTCTGCCAGTCCCAGGTCATCAAGGAAAAAGAAGAAGAAGTCGCCTACAAATGTCCCAATCCGTCTTGTCCGGCTCAAATTCGAGCCCGGCTTTTGCATTTCGCGTCCCGCAAGGCCATGGACATTCAAGGCCTTGGAGAAGCCGCCGTTGATCAGCTGCTCAACTTAGGAAGGGTCAAGGATTTCGCCGATCTCTACTCTTTAAATGCGGATGATCTGACCAAACTTGAGCTTTTCGCCGACAAGCGCGCTCACAATCTACTCGATCAAATTCACGCCTCCAAACAAAAACCTCTCTCCCGCCTTATTTATGGACTGGGAATTCCCCAGGTGGGAGAAAAGACCGCTGAAATTCTCGCGGAGAGATTTTCTCTTGAGGAATTAATGTCGGCTTCCCAAGAAGCGCTCCAAAAAATTCAGGAGATAGGCCCCGTGGTTTCAGAAGGCATTGTCGATTTTTTCTCCCGCCGAGAAATCAAGGATTTAGTCTCGCGCCTTAAAAAGGCTGGGATCAATACCCAAAAAGAGGAGAAAAGCGCGTCACAAAGGCCTCTTGAATCCATCAGTTTTGTCTTTACCGGAGAGCTCAAGACGATGTCCAGGCAGGAAGCGGAGGAAAAAGTCAAAACTCTTGGCGGAAAAGCCTCCTCTTCCGTTTCTTCAAAAACCAGCTATGTCGTCGCTGGGGCGGAACCGGGCTCCAAGCTCAAAAAAGCGCGAGATCTCGGAATAAAAATTCTCGATGAAGAAGAATTTCTATATCTATTGAAGGAAAACAGTGGAAAATAAATCCGAGAAATATGTCCTTTTGCATGTCGCCGAGCGCACCGGCATCATTGAATTTGCTTATGAATTTATATAATTTCACGAGATTAGAAACCGAATGCCAATTCTAAATTATCAAGATTATATGCTTCCGCTCCTCCGTTTTTTTTCGGATGGCAAGGAGCATCGAATAAGCGAAGCTGTCGAAGCTCTGAGTAAAGAATTTAATCTCAGCGAAAAAGAAAAGAACGAACTACTGCCAAGCGGCCAGCAAACGATTATTCGCAATCGTATTGCTTGGGCAAAAGCATACATGAGAAAGGCAGGCTTACTTGCCTCTCCAACGCGCGGTCTCGACAGGATTACTCAAAGAGGACTTGATATTCTTGCGAAGAATCCTCCAAAAATTGACAATGATTTCCTTTCTCAGTTCGATGAGTTTCGCGATTTTATCCGAACATCCCAGAACACGAAAGGCGCAAAGACATCGCCGTCAGATGCCAATCTCAATGAAGCAACCCCTGAAGAACTCTTAGAATCAGCTTACCAGAAACTCTATAACAACCTAAAGTCTGATCTGATTCAAAAAATAAAAACCTGCTCGCCCTCTTTCTTTGAACGCCTTGTTATTGACACCATGGTGGGAATGGGCTACGGGGGAAACCGAAGAGATGCTGCCCAAGCCGTGGGAAAAAGCGGAGACAACGGTATTGATGGCATTATCAAAGAAGACAGATTAGGTCTAGACGTTATATATCTACAAGCAAAACGTTGGGATAGCGTCGTCGGGCGGCCTGAAATACAGAAATTTGTCGGCGCACTGGCGGGAATGAATGCCAAAAAAGGAATTTTTATTACGACATCTAACTTTACGAAGGAGGCTAAGGATTACGTCTCCCAGATTGAAACCAAAATCATCCTAATTGACGGCGAGATGTTGGCCGACTTGATGATTGAACACGG
>JAJZJF010000011.1 GCA_021810245.1 bacterium | reverse complement strand
AGCACCGGCCGGTTTTTATAGGCCCTCATGGCATTGACGGTTAAAACTTCTTCGTAATTAAGGCCCGGAGAGATCAAAACCACCATTGCAATTTCGGGGTGGACGGCCGCGTATTTGAGGGCGAGACTGCCCCCGACTTCATCGCCGACAATGGCAATCGAACTGATAGCGACTCCTTGAGTCTTTAGATATTGGGTCGCGGCGTCAATGTCAAGACGCATACTCTCAAAATCGTTTTGTCTTTTCGTGTCTCTAAATTTGCGCCAAGACTCGTTTCCTTGCGGGCCTGAAAGGCTATCGCCATGGCCTCTTAAATCCACCGCTAAATATCCCATCCCCGCGTTTTTTAAATAGCGGGCAAGCAAAATCCAATGCTCTTTGCTTTGACCTCGTCCATGGAGAAGCAAAACGGTTCTCTCATCTTTTTGGGCCGGCATATATTTAGCGTTCAAAGTCCAACCGTCGGAAGTTTTAAACGAAGCGTCTAGGCCAGGGACAATGGGGGACTGTGCGGAAACGGGTTCAACGACTTGGCTAAAAAGGAGCCCCGTCAATAAACCGAACAAAAACAAAATGACCTTCATTTCTCACCCTCTTGGTAAAATCTCCTCGGGTTTGAACCAAAGCGCCACTTCTCTTGCGGCGTCAGCGGCGTCTCCGGAGGCGTGAATCACGTTTTCAAATTGACCGTCGGTGGTGATGCGCCCAAAAGAGCCTCGGATAGTGCCGGGCGCGGCTTGTTCGGGGTTGGTCGCGCCGGTCACTTCGCGGGTTTTCTTGATCGCGTTTTCTCCTCTATAGACCAAGGCCAAAATGCGATGATCTTTAAATCCGTGAAACTCCCCGCGGATGTAGCGGATCAAATTGGGGAAAAAGGGCTTATCGCTGAGAAGAGCGTAATGCTCCTTGGCCAAGGATTCGGAGACAGAGACCATTTTCGCGGCCACCAGTTCAAGGCCGGAGGCGTCTAAGCGGTCGATGACTAATCCGGTCAGACGGCGTTTGTTTCCATCCGGTTTAATTAAAACGAGGGTTTCTTCCATAGCCATAAGAGACTCCTTTTTTCTTTATCTTACAATAATGAGAAAGGGCTTGCAAAAAGCGGCTGAGGGGTTTATACTTATTATAGAGGGGCGAGATATGAGAAATGCTAGAAAGATTTGGCTGGCTTTGGGGGCTATCGCGCTTTTTTCCTGGTCTGGATATTCCCAAACCTTTGTTCCGGCCTCTAACCCCAATAACGGTAATAACGCCAATAATGGACAGCCTTCTCCATTTCCGCAACTCCAGGGAACTCCTTTTGGAAGTCCCAGCGCGAGCGCTCCCGGCGGCGCACAAGGGATGATGCCGGCTTTAAGTAATCCCGCCGCTTCCAATAATAATCAAGCTCAGAAAGGGCAAGCGTCGTCTCCCTCAAAGCCCGTCGTGCCGTCTTTTCCTCAAATATCTCCCGCCTCGTCTCCAAAAACCTTTGTCCCTGGTTATCATCCCGTCATCCCAGTCGGGTTGCCTTCGGCCATGAACGGGGGAAGCGGAGGCTATGGCGGTGACCGCTCTCCCACGGGGACGTATTATTCCCCGGCTGCCACTTATACTCCTCCAACGCGCTCAGCTCCCCCGCCTTCCTCCAACAGCCCGAAACCCTCTTCGGTGGTTATTCCTAATGTGCCGGCAAACGCCCAGAAAGTCAATCCTACCTACGTGCAGCCTAATTCCAACGGAAATGCCGGGTCAGCGGGGGCTTCCTCGCCGCAAACGGTTGGGAGCTCTAATTTGACTCCGCAAGCTTGTGTGGCGACCGGGGCTTGCAAGTAAGCGGAAATGCGACTTAAGGGTTAATCATCCGGCGCGCGGCCGTTTGGTCTCCAATAGCGATGCTTAAGAAAATGTTTTTAATTGTTTGCTTTTGCGAATCTAAAGCTTTCAGATGTTTTCCGTAGCTGGTCCAGGAAAAGAAATCGCGGGCGATTTTATTGGCCCAGCTTTTCCAGCGAGGTTCCGGTTGAGAAAGGGAGGCGAGGCGATAGGGGACGGCGACAAAGTTTTCAATGTCGGTAAAAAGATGGGGCCGCATTTGAGCGCTTTTTTGAATAAAGCGATCGGCTTCTTTGGATTTTTGGGGCCAGTGGTTGACGAGATCGGTCAAGGCTTTAAAATCACTTAAATTAAGGGCGTTGAGCTTATCGAAAAAATTTTGCCCACGCTGGAGATATTCTCCTTTTTCTTGGGCGGAAACAGGGCAAGCGGCAATCGCTTCTTTAAGCCGGGGAGAAAGGCTTTTTTCTTCTTTAAGGATGCGGCTGATTTCTTCTTCCAGAAAAGCCGCGTTGATCCAGCGGGAAGCTTCTCTTTGGAGATTGCCAAGTTGAGCGATAAATCCTAACGTGATTTTTTTAGGATTTTGACCCTGTTGAGCGAATTTTCCGAAGGATTCAATGGCCTTTTGGGCGCGAGAGAGAGTTTCCGCTTGAATCTGAAAATCTTTTGGGATGGAAATCTTTTTTCTTTGAGCTTTTTCCAATAAAGATGAAAGCGTGGCGGGATCTTCCGCTTGTCGCCCGGAAATAGAAATTCCGAGTTCTTTGGCCAAGGCCAAAGACTCTTGCTGATCAAGGCGCGACTTGAGATTGGATAGATCGAATTTCATCGCGTAGGCGGGATAGGAGAGGGTTTTGTTGTCCAGGTATCCCGTTACAATTAAGGGCGGAGCGCCGGGGATGTTTTCTCTGGCCATTTGACTTTGCAGCGCCGCGACATTGGGCGAATAACCGGAGAGGTTGGACGCGCTCAGGCGGTTATAGAAGTTTCCCGTCAGCGTTGTGGCTGGAGATTGGCTGGAAGAACTTTGCTGCATCCGGCGAATGATGGCCTTCGATCCGCTTCCGCGTCCTTCAAAGAGATTGTTGAGTATTTCCACTCTCTCTTCATTGGTCATGGTTTTATCGGAAAGCATTGAGCGTTCGGTTTTGCTCGCTCGTTTTAGTCGGTAATAGGCATTGTGGACCGCTCCGGGATTAGGCTCAAATTGGCTGAGTTGTTGATTCATTCTATTTTCAAACGCATGGTTTCCGTTGGCATCGTCTTCGGCCAGACCCAAGGCGATGATAGCCCCCGCTTCGGGATTTTTGAGCAGCCAAGCCTCTATTTCTTTGGTTCTCTCAAGGCTGTTTTTTGAGAGAGAAATTTTGTCTCCAATAGATGAATTAGAAATTCTCTTGGCCAAGGCTTTTTCGATTTGGGGGTTTAATTCAAGGCGCCTTTTTTCTTCCTGGATTGTTTGAGTGAGTTGCGGGCTTATTTGAGCGCGCGTTTTGATGGGAAATAAGGATAATCCCACAACGAAGAAAACGAAGGCTTTAAAAGAAACTGAGGTAGCGGTCTTCGTATTCCGGAAAAAGCCCATAATCTTTTAATTTCCTTCCTAGGACCGGCAAAATATCTTTGTCTCCAGAGGCGGCTTTCTCGAACAAAGACTCAATTTCGCGGCGATTGCGATCTTCTTGGAATTTTTCCGGGTTGAACATCCCGCGGCGTTCCATGTCGCGCAGATGAATGGGAAAGGATCTCGCCGATTCATCGAGCGTAAACTTCATCAATGCCAAGGACCAAGCGGCGTCGGGGCAACTGATAACGGCTTGGTTAGGCAGCTTTCGCGATTGAATGTCGAGTTGAATCCGCGTGGCCACTTCTTTAGGAGATTCGGAAATCACCTGGGCTGAAAAGCCCTTGTTTTGAAATTGATATTCGAGCGCTCTTAAGAATTCTCCGTAGCTGGATTTAAGCCAGTTGGCGAATTCATCCGCTTCCGGGCCAAAGCCTTCAAATCGCTCGGACAGGGTTTGAGGCGTAATAATTTGGGGCTTATGGCTGATGACTTCCCCTTGCCTTAAGCGCGTTTTATCCTTGAGATTGTCAATGGGAGAAATGAGGTGATACTCGATATGGGTCGCCCCAAAGGTCGCTAAGGTTGACCTAGGCGCTTCGATGATTCGAGTGCGCTTTAAATAGTTGAAAATCAGAGACTGATCCACGCCTTATTATACAAAAAGGAGGACATCTCCGTCTGAAACTTTATTTCTGGGAGTTTTTGGCCTTGGGAATTAGGCGATCGAAATCTTCCCCGCGAAGGGTTTCTTTTTTCTTGAGTTCTTCGGCGATGGTTTTGAATATCTCCCAATTCGACTGAAGGGTTTGTCTCGCCAAGACGTAAGAGTCTTGAACCAGGGCCTTGACCTCGGCTTCGATGAGTCTGTTCATTTCCTCGCTGGCGGGGCGCGGGTTTTGGCGATCATTTTCAAACCCGTAGCTGACCAAACCCACTTTCTCAGACATTCCAAATTTCATGACCATATGCCGGGCGATTTTTGTCGCCTGTTCAAGGTCGTTGGAAGCGCCAGAGAAATTTTCTTTTTTCCCATTAAGCCTTTCGCTCATCAATTCTTCGCCGGCTCGCCCTCCAAGGGCGACGGCCATGCGGGCGACCAAATACGAACGGCTTTGAATGTTTCTTTCAACGTCTGACGCGGCCTGCATGAGGCCTAAAGCGTTGAGTCCGTGCGGGACTATTGTCACTTTGTGAATAGGATCTGCGTCCGGTAAGAGATGCGAGACAAGAGCGTGCCCTGTTTCGTGATAAGCCACGACTTGTTTCTCGTCTTCCGGCATCGCGAGTTTTCTCTCCATTCCAAGTTGGACGCGATCGATTGAAGAAATAAAGTCCGCTTGGGAAAGCGCGCTAGCCCCGCGTTTAATGGAGGCGGAAGTCGCTTTCATGACCAGGCTTTCCATGTCCGCTCCAGAAAAACCCGCGGTTTGTTGCGCAACTTTTCTGAGGTTGACGTCGGAATCCAGCGCGATACCTTGAGTATGAACCTTGAGAATTCCTTCTCTTCCAACGACATCGGGAAGCCCAATGGGAATTTGAAGTTCAATCCGTCCGCCGCGAGTTAAAGCGGGGTCGAGAGATTCCGGCTTATTGGTCGCTCCGATGACGGTGACATTGTTTTCGGTTTTAAATCCGTCAATGGCGGTTAAAAGCTGGTTGACCAGAGCGTCTTGGCTTCCGTTGAGATCTGAACCGCGGGCGCGGCCGATGGCATCAATTTCATCGATAAAGATGATGGCCGGCTTTTTCTCCCTCTTGGATTCGTAGGAAGCGGCCTCGAAAATATCTCGGACCGCTTGAGGGCCTTCTCCTACGAACTTCTTGAGGAAATCGGTTCCATCTACTTTGAAGAAAAGGGCTCCTGATTCTTTCGCGATAGCCCGGGCCATTAAGGTTTTTCCCGTTCCCGGAGGTCCAAACAATAGGGCTCCGCGCAATGGGCGGAATTGCGGGTTAATCTCAAGATAGCGCGCCCTATTTTTGACTTGGTCGACTAATTCCGCGACTTCCGCTTTTGCCTCGTCTTGTCCGGCGACTTGGGAAAATCCGGTCGTCATGGTTTCAGGATCCTCGAATTGAATGGATATCGAAGATGAGTTGTTGGAACTGTCGACGGCTTTGGCCTTTTGATTGATGTTCTCTTTGATGTGTTCAACCGCTTTTTCAAAATCGGCTTGAGAAATAAAATCGGCTTGATTGTCTTCAACGGCGATTTCAGTCGCTCTTTGTGCGACCGCTTCGATATCGGCTCCCGAAAAGCCCGTTATCTTTTCGGCGATTTTATGGAGATCGACGTCTGGCGATAAGCGCGCGTCTTTCGTATGGAGGCGCAAGATGCTCTCGCGTCCTTGAAGATCGGGATTTTCAAGCGCGATGTGGGTTCCAAATCGACCCGAGCGCTTAAGAGCTTTGTCGAGCTTTCCGAATTCGTTGGTGGCGCCGATAACCAGAACATTATAGTCTGGTCCCGAGAGATTGTTCATTTCGGTTAAAAGAGCGCCGATCGTCATCTGTTTTTCGTGATCGGCTCCGCTGTCTGAGGTTCCGCCGCGGTTTCCGAAGCCGTCGATCTCGTCAATGAATATCAAGGAAGGCTTTTTCGACTTTTTGCTTTCTTCCCGGGCTTTTTCAAAAAACTTACGGACGGCGTCGGGGCCGACTCCCACAAATTTGTTCATGAAAGAAGAACCGTCGGTTTTGAAGAAAGAACCCTTGTCGAGTTTGAGTTCTCCCGCGACGGCCTCGGCCAGTAGCGTTTTTCCCGTTCCCGGCGGGCCGACGAGCAGGAAAGCATTTCGGGGTTTAAACCGGGGGTTGATGCTTTTATATTTGGAGGGAGACTCAAAGGCGGAAATGATTTTTCTAACCTCGTTAACGGCTTTATCTTGTCCCGCGATATCGGCAAAAGTAATGGTTGAGGCCAAAGGATTTTCTTCTTTTTGATTTTTGGCGGTTTCTTTCCAACTTTTGCTTCTGGCATTTTTCCAGTCAGAAACCTTTTGGCGCAAATTAGACCCAAATTTTTTCCAAACCCAGTAAGTAAACGCAACCGCTACGGCGGTGAGAACAAGATGGGTTAGCCCGCTGGCGCCAAAAAGGGAAGCTAAAATAGAGTGGTGAACCGGCGCGTTTTGCGGATTAGCAAGGGGGCTGGCTATGGCGCTTTGAACTTTGGTGAGAGGGGCAGTCGCCGCCGCTAGAGCCCCGGCTTTTTGCCAAGGTTTTAAAGACTGTGTTTCTTTTTTGTAGGGGGCAATGCTAGTCGCGTCCTTGTGGTTTGGAAAATGCGCTGAACGATCGAAAAATTGAGAGAGGTTCGTCGCAAGGTTTTGGCGATTAACCTTCAACGATGCTTTCGTGTATTGAATGGTCTTGGATATGCGTCCTTTTATTTTTTGAACCGGACTCGCTTTTTCTTTTGGCGCGGATATTCCGGACTTGAGTTCAAGAATTTTCCTTTGATTGAGGGATTTGGCAGAGAGCATCGGTTGAATGGGTAGCTTTGAGAGGATATCTCTGTTTCCAAAATCGGCTGGGCTTAAGCTCTCGCTGGGAATCGCGGCGACAGATTCTATATTAAGAGGAGATTGTGTGACTCCGATAACTTGGGAGGGGTTATCTGTATGAAAAGAAGATTCTAAACTTCCCGCGAAAACAGGACCGGGCGCACAGAGAGTTGCGGCGATAAAGAGAGCGATTATTTTTCTCATCTGTTTGAGTGTAAGATAATTTTCAAAAGTCTAACAGGGCCAAAAGGCCTAGACGCCCTTGGGTCAAAGGACCTATTTTTTGTGGGGGGTATTTTGGAGGGATTAATGCCAGCGCTTCCAAATCAAGGCGAGAAATAAAGGATCTTAAGCGGAAAATGATCGGCGCCTACTAGAGGAAGTTCTTTCTAGTTATTTTTTTGTTGGGCTGGTTGTGTTTGTTTTTGCTTCTCCTGGTTTGAAGAGAGAACATCTTGTTTTGGAAGGGCGACGATCCAGTCCCAAGTATTTGACAAATAAATTGTTCCTCCAACGATGGTTGGGCTCACGATTCCCATTCTTCCGCCAATCTTGACGCGCCCCATTTCTTTTCCAGTTCGAGGATTGAGCGCATAAACGCTTTCCGCGCCAGCGATATAGAGGACGTTGTTATCCATCGTGGGAGCGCTTCTGGCTGAAGCGATTTTGTTCCATTTCCAAAGTAGTTTTCCGGTTTTTAAATCGCGCGCTTGATAAGCTCCGTTGACGGGCGAGCCGACATAAACCACTCCGCCATAAATCATGGGCACGCCGCCCTTAAAGGCGGGAGGTTTTGGGCCTCGTCCCATGGACGCGGTCCAAAGCGGCGCGCCGGAGTTAGAATCAAAAGCCCGAATCACGGGGTTGAGCGTCGTTTTACCTCTCACGGTTTTGGGAGAGGTCACCGCGTCCATGATGACGACGCCATTTGAAACGGCCGGAGAGACGTCTCCCATTCCGGTATTGGCCGCGCCGGGAAGCGTGTTTTTCCATAAAATCTTTCCGGTTTTTGCGTCAAGACAATAGAGGCGCGGCTTAATAGCGAGGGCAAGATAGAGTTTGCCTTGATAATAAGCGGGGCTCGACATATTGTCGCTTCCCGTTAAGCGGGTCGTCCATATCGTTTGGCCAGTGTGGCGGTTGATGGCATGAACCGAGCCGCTTCCAGTCGCGAAATAAAGAACGTCGCCAAAGACAGCTGGCGTTGGCATGGCTTCGCCCACGCTTGAATGGCGCCAAATGAGGCGTCCAGTCAATCGATCTAAAGCGTAGATTCCGTTATAACTAAAATCCATTCCGCGCACGGCTTTGTAAGGGTTTTTTGCGTATTTGACGACGTTTGCGAAATTAAAACCCACACCTCCCGCCGACAAATAAACAAAACGGCCCTTAACGATGGGATTTCCCATTAAATGGTTTCCAACGGGGCTCGTGCGCCAGATCAATTGCCCCGTTTTCATGTTTAAGGCATAGGCAAACATATCATCGCTTTCGGCGTATAAGATTCCATCAACGACAGAAACGCCGAGGGCGTTCCCGTAAAACTGAGTCTGAACCGCGCCCGCTTCAACCTGTCCATAGATATGGGCTCCAAAGGGATCTTTGTTTTCCAAAGGCCAAGCTCGCGCCTCGGCAAATCTCCAAGAAACCCCATTTTTAGACCAAAGCGGAGTCTGTCCGGAAAGGGGAACATCCGCATTGTGATCGGCGCCGAGATTCATTTGAGTCCATTCAAGCGGCCCGACATTGATATCGGAACCAACAGGCGCATTTTGCGGATAGTAAACCCGATCAAAAGGCCCTTGAGGCGCGACGGGGACCATCCAAGTCGCGGCGGTCAAGGCGCGCGGAAGAATAAAAAAAGAGACGGAGAATAGAATCCCCCTCAAATAAACGATTGGATTTTTTTTCTGATTCATAGTAACCCCCCAGGCAACTCTTATCTTTTGGATTCACAAATCCTAAAAAGGATTCGCCCTTCCTCAATATACATCTTAATTAGCCTATTTAATTGCCTGGATAGTCTGGGCAGTGATTGGGACATTGGTTTTCGCTAATTTTCGTCTATAGAATTACAAGACGCCCATTTGTTAAGCTTGTATTTGATGAAAGCCGACTGGCAAGAAGCGCTGAAAAAGATTTTCCCTCAAACGCGCTTAGGGGAACCGTTGGCGCGCTACACGACTTTTAAGATTGGCGGTTTGGCCGAGGCTTACTTGGAAATCAATAATCGCCTTGAGCTGGAAACCTTAATGCGCTTTAGCCGGCAGATGGATATTCCGGTATTTTTCATGGGATGGGGCTCTAATTTACTCATTCTTGATGGCGGGATCCCGGGAGTCGTGGCCACTCTCAAAGGCGATTTTGAAAAGATAGATTTTTTGGAAAAAGGCCTTGTTCGCGTCGGAGCGGGAGTGCGGATTCCCCAATTTATTTCCGTTGCGGCTAATCACGGTTTAGGGGGGGCAGAACCGTTGATTGGCATTCCTGGCACCTTGGGTGGGGCCGTGATGATGAACGCTGGAACGCGCGATCTTGAAATTGGGGCTTTAATTCAGGATATCGAGATTTTCGAGCCGCGCTCTTTTAAATCTGAGTTTATCGATTCTTCGCGAGTTAATTTCTCCTACCGCTCAAGCGGGCTGTCTGGGCGCGTGATTTTATCGGCCCTTTTGCGATTGAGAGAAGGCGAGAAAGTTGATATAATGAAGCGCGTTGCCGTTCATCAAGAAAGACGCTTAAAAACTCAACCCGTGCATACCTTTAACATCGGTTCTATTTTTAAAAACCCCAATGGGTTTTTTGCCGCGGAGTTAATCGAAAAAGCAGGGCTTAAGGGAATATCCTCTGGCGGCGCTCGCGTGTCTCCTCTTCATGCCAATTTTATCGAAAATTTTAACAATGCCAAGGCCTCGGATGTGCTGGACTTAATCGAAAAAATACGGCAAAAAATCAAGGAAGACGCGGGGGTCGATCTTGAGCTTGAAATCAAGGTCGTTGGGCGCTCGTTATGAAACGCGCTGTTCCTCATAGAAACATCAAGGTGGCTTTAAGGCCGCAGGCGCGAAAGGCGCGAAAGCGCAAGATCTTATCCATATTTGCGGTTTTTGCTTTGGGGACCGTGTTAGCTTTGAGTTGGTCGCGCTTAAAGAAATCCGCTTTCTTTATTGGAGACGCGATTTCAGGGTCTATCCCTGCTCCCAAAACGGTGGTAATTGAGGGCGCGCCAGAATCTTTAAAACCTGAAATTCTTTCTTTTCTTAACTCCCAAAACATACATTCCTGGAAAAATAAAAGCTCGGATATCCTAGGGCGTTTTCCCTTTTTGGAGTCGGCTGATTTAAGGCGAGATTTTTTTTCTCAAAGCTTGGTCTATCGTGTTGTTTTGCGCCAAGCGATCGCAGTCTTTATAGAGGATGGGAATTCTAGCTTTCTGGATGAGCGGGGGAAACTTTTTAAAGCCCCGCAGGACTTGTATCAAAACTCTATTCCCAAAATTTTGGACGCGAAAATGGACCCGAAGGGCTTGCGGCGGATAGCCGCTTTTCTTAAAAAAGTTTCGTCTCTGCCTCTTCCCTCTCCGATTGAAAGCCTGCGCTACCGGTCTCCAGTCAATGGGTGGATCTTGAGTTTAAACGACGGAACCCGAATCGATTGGGGAAATTTTAAGTGGACCGATGAGAAGGTCAGGAGACTCTCCGCCGTTATGGCGGACGCTAAGACATACGTTAAAGGCAATTTTTTCGTGGATATGCGTTCTTTTTCCAATGGAAAAATTTTTGTCAAGCCGAGTATGGCTAAAACTTTGTAGGGGGTAAGATGTCTACGGAAAATGTGTTGGCGGGGCTCGATATTGGCAGTAGCCGCATTACTTGCCTCATTGGCGAGCGCGGAGAAGGGCAGGGCTTGGTGCGGGTTATTGGGGGGGCTAGCGTCCCCTGTCGCGGCCTCAAGGGCGGAGTGGTCATCAATATTCAAGAGACGGCTCGCTCTATCCAAGACGCGGTTGAGCGGGCGGAGAAAGATTCCCATTGTGAGGTCAAAGAACTTGTCGTTGGCATTCGCGGCAGTCATTTGCAATCTTTTAATAACCGGGGCGCCTTTAATATTGCCCGGACTGATAAGGAAATAACGCCTGAGGATGTTGATGGCGTCATCGCCAATGCCAAGGCCCTTCCTCTTTCTTCCGATCGCGAGATTCTACACGTGATGCCGCAATCATACACTTTAGATCGTCAAAGAGGCGTTCCAGATCCGGTGGGGATGGAAGGCTCTTTGTTGGAAGTCGAGGTTCATATTGTCACCGCTTCTTCGGCGCACTTAAATAATTTGGCGAAAGCGGTGGCTCAAGCGGGTTTTGAGGCCAAGGAAACGGTTTATGGTTTGTTGGCCGCGGGAGACGTTTTGGTGACGCCCGAGGAAAAAGAGCTTGGAGCTCTTTTTGTCGATATTGGTGGACAATCGGTTTCAATCGGGATATATTCTGAGGGAAGCATTCGCTATTCCAAAGAGCTCCCTGTTGGATCCGATTTCATCACCCGAGACTTGGCGGTGGGACTTCGCACCTCTTTAGCGACGGCGGAACGCCTCAAAGTGGAGCATGGGTTTGCCCATCCGTCTTTTTTGGGAGAAGACGAGGAATTGGAATTTAACGGAGTAGATGGCCGAACCCCGGGCAAAATCAAGGTGAGCGCGGTCATGGGAATTGTTCTTCCGCGGGTCGAAGAAATTTTGACTTTAATTGAAGAGGATATCCGAAATTCCTCCTACGCGGATGTCGTCGGACCCGGCGGAGTCATTTTAGCGGGGGGGGGGGCTTTGATGCGTGGAATGAGCGACGCGGCAAACCAAATTTTGGGCATGCCCGCTCGCGTGGCGGTCGCCCATCCCGAAATGTTTGCGGTGGATTCGATTTGGGCTTCTCCGGCTTATTCGACCGCGCTGGGGCTTTTGGCCAACTCTCTTCCTCTTTCTATCGCTTCCCCCAATCGCCGGGTAATGCCCAGCAAAAAACCGGCGTGGCTTAAAAGTATGACTTCGGTCTTTCAGGAACTTTTTTAATGAAAATTCAGGTTTTAGAGGACGTGCATGAAACCCGCGCCGTTATCAAGGCCATTGGAGTCGGCGGAGCCGGCGGAAACGCGATTAACCGGATGGCGGAAGCTGGAGTTAAGGCGGTTGAACTGATTGCGGCCAATTCCGACGCCCAAGATCTTAGAAGAAGTTTGGCGCATATTCGCGTTCAAATCGGGGAAAAACTCACTAAGGGTCTCGGGGTTGGCGGAGATTCCGCGCGCGGGCGCGCGGCGATGGAAGAGAGCGCCGAACAGATTCGCGAAATCCTCAAGGGGTCGGATATGGTTTTCATCACCGCGGGGATGGGGGGTGGAACGGGAACGGGAGGCGCGCCTTTGGTTTCTCAAATTGCCCGCGAGTTAGGAGCTTTAACGGTGGGCGTTGTCACTAGGCCCTTCGCTTTTGAAAAACTCAATCGCGCTAACATTGCAGAACAGGGAATCCAAGAGATGCGCAAGAACGTAGACACCCTGCTCGTAATTCCCAATCAGCGTTTGCTTGATGTCAGCGATTCAGAGACAACAGCCGAGTCGGCGTTTCACTTAGCCGATGACGTCTTAAGAAAAGCGGTGCAATCTATTTCAGACGTCATTACCATGCCCGGCAATATTAACATGGACTTAAACGATATGCGGGCGATTATGAAAGACGCCGGAGAGGCCTTGATCGGAATGGGAGAAGCCTCGGGCATGGGGCGCGCGGCGGCCGCGGCCAAGGCGGCGATCCATTCTCCTCTCCTTGAGAATGTCGTCATGGATGGAGCCAAGGGCTTAATCGTCAATATCACTGGGCGCAAAGACGGGCTTAAGCTCGCGGAAATGGAAGAAGTGATGGATTTAATCACGGGCGCGGCCAGCCCCGACGCGAAAATTAAAATGGGAAAGGCCTATGACGATTCTCTGGGGGATTCAATTCGCATTACGGTTATTGCGACTGGCTTTCCGGTGAGAAGAAACCCGCGCCACTTTTTTAAAACCAATCATTTTCCGGACGCTCCAAATGAGACCATTCTCGCGGGGAGAAAAAAGGGCGATGTTGAAGCCGCAAAGCCGCAGGATTTGGATGATTTATCCAAACCCGCGTTTCTGAGGCTCAAGACTCGAAGGCTCAAATAGAGGGACTTACATGGATATTCAGAGCGTTTTGCAGACGACTATCAACAAAAAAGGTAGCGATATTCATCTCAGAGTCGGCGGGGTCCCTCATATCCGAATTGACGGGCAATTGACGCCTTTTTCGCAGGAGATATTGACCCAGGCTCTTGTCGAGGACATTTTAAAAAAATTGATCACCCCTCATGCGAAAAAGATATTCGATGAAAAAGGCGAGTGCGATTTTTCCTTTGAAGTTGAAAATATCGCGCGTTTCCGCGTCAATGCGTTCCATCAGAGAGGGCGTTTGTCCCTGGCCATTCGCTATATTCCGGTTGAAATTCCCTCTTTTCAGGGGCTGAGACTTCCAGGCGCGACGTTGCGAAAAATCGCGGATCTAAGGCGCGGCTTGGTGCTGGTGACTGGTGCGACCGGTTCCGGCAAATCTTCGACCTTGGCGGCGATGGTGGATGCAATTAATGAAACCCGGCCTTGTCACATTTTAACGGTAGAGGATCCGATCGAATTTTTGCATAAAGATAAAAAGGCCATTATTACACAGCGAGAAATCGGCCAGGACACCGAGTCTTTTGCGGAGGGTCTTAGAATGGCGTTAAGGCAGGACCCCGACGTTATTTTACTTGGGGAAATGCGCGATCTCGAAACGACCATGGCGGCTTTGACGGCGGCTCAGACCGGACACTTGGTTTTGGCGACAATGCACACGGTTGACACGGCCCAGACCATTACCCGCATTATCGATCTCTATCCTCCCCACCAACAAAATTTAATGCGTAAAGAGTTGGCTGAAACGCTCAAAGCCGTGATCAGTCAGAGACTTTTGCCCTGTTCAAAGGGCGGAAGGGTGCCAGCTCTGGAAATCATGATCGTCACTGCCCATATTAAAAAACTCATTGAAGATAACGATTCTAATGGAATTGCCCAAGCCATCGCCAAGGGGCAATTTTACGGGATGCAAACCTTTAATCAATCTCTCTTCCGTCTTTTTAAAGATGGATTGGCTTCCGAAAACGATATCATGGAGGCCGCTAGCAGCCCTGATGATTTAAGGCTGGCAATGAAGGGAATTGAACAAGAAATTAGGATGGGATAAAGAATGTTTGCTGAAGGCTATATAGGGATCGCCGGAACTATTGGAGTTGGGAAGTCCACCTTGACTGTCGATTTGGCCAAGGCTCTTAATTTTGAGCCAGTGCTGGAAGAAGTCGAGGGAAATCCGTATCTTGAGCATTTTTATCATGACATGAAAGCCTACGGCACGATGATGCAGGTTTGGCTTCTCAATCATCGTTTCAGGCAGCACCGTGAGTTCGTGGCCCGCATCAGCCTTGGAAAAATTAGAGGGGTGGTTCAAGACCGGACGATCTGGGAAGACACGATTTTTGCGCGGATGCTCAACGCTCATCCGGATAAAATTATTTCAGATTTAGACTACAACACCTATCTCGATTTGTTCGACAATATGGTTTTGCGCGAGTTGGTTTTTCCGCAAATTCTCATTTATATTCAATGCAGCCCTGAAACCGCTCTTGAGCGTATTAAAGCCCGTGGTCGCCCGATGGAGAAAACAATTACGCTTGAGTATTTAAAATATCTTCAGTCTAACTACGATCAGTTTGTTGCGGAAATGGAACAAGCGGGGGTTCGGATATTAAGGCTCAATTGGGAAAAATTTCTGCCTATTTCCGAAGTGGTACGATTGATCCATGAGTACTCTTTAAAGCCCTCCAGCTTTACCAAATGGGTTCGCCCTATTCGTTCGCTTAAACCCGCTCCTGAAAATAAAACAAAACTCTATGCCGATCAGAGAGCTTGAAGTTTCATCGCAAGGTCTCTGGCAGGACTCGCGGATGGCCGAGTGCGGTTTTTTTGGCGGTTTGACTAAACGTTCTATGGGAAATCTCAAAGACCTTCAGGTTCGTAAGCGAGTTTTTTCGGAAATCCCGGGCTTAAGCGGAAAAATTCCGCGCGTCTTAAGCCAGGTTCATGGAACGAAGATTTTTGAGGCCGAGAAAGGCGGCGAAAAAATTCTCGAAGGCGATGGCTGGGTGTGCCGCCAAGAAGGGATTATTCCCATTGTCTTAGTGGCGGATTGCGTCCCACTTTTTATTTGGTCCAGAAAAAACCCGGTTTTCGGAGTTTTTCACGCGGGATGGCGAGGAATGGCAAAAAGTTTCGCCTATATTGCCGCGACCGAGATACAGAGAGTCTTTAACGTTAAGGCGGGCGAGTTGCTGGCCTCGGCCGGCCCTCATATCGGGTCTTGTTGCTGCGAAGTAGGCCCTGAAATCAAGGAATTTTTCCCGTCTGAGGATTTTATCGAAGACAAAAAAGGACTGCGTCTTGATTTAAATCTCGAAGCCAAGAACCAACTATTGCGGGCGGGGTTGTCTGAAAATTCAATTTATTTAAGTTCGGAATGCACCGTTTGTTCGCCGGGCTATTTCTCAAATCGCCAAGGAGACTCAGAACGCATGGCTGCCTTTATCACGCTGAAGGAAGGACCGTTGTGTCCCAAATAGTTCCTCGCCCCTCGCTAAGGAAAATTTCTCCTTATATTCCCGGGAAATCCATCGAATCGGTCCGAAGGGAATTTGGGCTTAAAGAGGTCGTTAAGCTCGCCTCTAACGAAAACCCTTTGGGCGTCTCTCCGAAGGCGATGTCTGTTTACCGGAAAGCTTCCAAGGATTGTTTTCTTTATCCGGAAGGGGCCAGCCCCGAATTAAGAAAGGCTTTGGCCCAATTTCACAAAGTCCCGGAAGAATCGGTTTTGATTGGCAACGGCTCGGATGAAATCATTCGCCTTTTTTGCGAGGCTTTTCTTGATGAAAACCAAGAAGCCCTCACCTCCCAATACGCCTTTGTCCGTTTTCGCCAACAATCGCTTTTGATGGGCGCAAGCGTTATCGAGGTTCCGATGAAAAATTGGAAATTAGATCTTGAGACCATGGCCGGCGCCTTAAGCGAAAGAACGCGCCTTGTTTTTATTCCTAACCCCAATAATCCTACAGGGACGTATAACTCCCAAAAAGAGCTTGAAAAGTTTATTTCCCGCCTTCCGCCTTCGGCGATTTTGATTTTAGACGAAGCTTATTATCATTACGCGCGTTTAGAAAAAGATTATCCCGAAAGCATTCCCTTGTGGGCGCCTAGGCTACCCAATGTGGCTGTTCTTAGAACCTTTTCTAAGGCTTATGGCCTTGCGGGCTTGAGAGTCGGATATGTCGTCACCAATCCCGAAACCATAGGATGGATGGACCGTATCCGGATGCCTTTTAACGTGAGTCTGCCAGCCCAGCGGGCTTGTATCGCGGCGATTAAAGATCTTGGATTTCTCTCGAAGGGAGTTTCTCTTAATCTTAAAGAGAAAGTCTTTTTAGAAAAGTCTCTTCCTCAATTAGGGTTTGAGCTTGTTTCTTCCGCCTGCAATTTTATTTTTACGAAATCTCCCATTCCAGGAAAGCAACTTTTTCAGAAACTACTTGAGCGCGGAATCATCATCCGCCCTTTGGATGAATACGGGCTTTCCTTTCATGTGCGCATCAGCATTGGGAAAAGACAAGATCATCTTAAACTTTTGAAGAGCTTGAAAGCCATTTTAAAATGAAGAAAAAGGGTTTTATTATCGCGATGGACGGTCCCGCCGGAGTGGGGAAGTCAACTATTGGTCAATGGGTAGCGAAGTCTTTGGGTTATTACTTTGTCAACACTGGAGAGATGTACCGAGCTTTAACCTGGAAGGCTTTGGAAAACAAATTAGATGTCAGCGATGAAAAAGAGGTCGTTAAATTAGCGCATCAAATTCATTGGGAATTTCGTCCCTCCCCCGATGGCGTTACCTTAAAGACTTTCGTCAATGACGTGCCAGTGTCAGTCCATATACGGGATGAGCGGGTTGGGGCTTTCTCTAGCCAGGTGGCTTCCTATCCCGGAGTGCGAAAATTTTTCTGCAAGCTGCAGCGAGCTTTAGGTAAAGATGGCGGGGTCGTTATGGAAGGGCGAGACATCACCACCCATGTTTTTCCTAATGCGGATTTCAAAATTTATTTGGATGCCTCCGTTGAAGAAAGGGCCAAGCGCCGTTACCATCAATTGAAAGCTGCGGGACAAGACGCTAATTGGGGGAAAATCAAGGAGGCGATTTTAAAAAGGGATTTGGGAGACTTGAAAAGAAAGATTAACCCTTTAAGTTTCGCCAAGGATGCCGTTTTGATTGACTCAACTCATATGAGTCGGCGGGCGGTAGCTCAGAAAATTCTCAAAATGGTCCGTCGCCGTCGGGCAAAACTTTAATACAATATACTGAAATTTTGCATAGATTACTCTTAAGAGGTTAGGTTAAATGGAAGATAAAATGCAGCATGATTCCGTTGGGGCGGAGTCCAAGGAAGATTGGGAAGCTCGGCGAGAGATGGAAGCTCTTTTCGCGCAAGAAGAAGGACTGTCCAAGAAAATCTCGTCTCGGGAAATTGTTTGGGCCAATGTAATTTCTGCTACTCCCGAAGGCGTGTGGGTTGATATTGGAGAGAAGAGAGAAGGCTTTATCCCCGCTTCGGATTTTACGTTTTCCGCTCCTAAAAAAAATTTAAAGAGCCCGGATTTATCCAAGAAACAACATAAAGGACCTAAAGATTCGGCGGCCTCTTTGGCTATCGAGATGCCTAAGTCTGGAGAAAAAATCGCCGTTCTCTATGCTGGAAAACGCTCCGA
Source organism: bacterium (assembly GCA_021810245.1). Taxonomy (GTDB): domain Bacteria; phylum Elusimicrobiota; class Elusimicrobia; order UBA1565; family UBA9628; genus JAKAQV01. Next base: position 15,419 of record JAJZJF010000011.1, on the reverse strand, counting down.
TGGAACGACTCTTCTTTCTCATAGAAAAGCGAAAATGGAGTTGTCTTGGGAAGGCGTGGCAAAATCTTTCCGCGAGCATTCTCGGGTTTCCGGCAAGGTGGTCTCTGGAATCAAGGGCGGGTTTTTGGTGGACATTTCCGGCGTCACCGCTTTCTTGCCGACTTCCTTGGCGGACTTTCGCCCAGTTTTCAATGCGGAAACGCTTTTAAACAAGACAATTGAGTGTTATATCATTGATTTAAACGAATCGGACAAAAGAGTGGTCGTCTCTCGCAAGGCGATTTTAGAAGAGCAGGCGGCCCAGAGACGCGCGAAAATATTCTCTGAAATTGAGGCGGGGCAGGTTCGCTTTGGCCGCATCTCCAAGACTGCGGTTGAAGGTCTCACGATTGATATCGGGGGATTTAAGGGGCTTATCCGTCCCGAGGATATCGCTTGGGGAGAGACTTCTACCCCGCTTTACAAGCGCGGAGACAAATTACGGGTTAAAGTCGTTTCAAAGATTCTGCCGGAAACCGATCCTAATAAGCCAGAAGGCGCGGTTTATTTTGGGATTAAACAGCTTCTTCCCAATCCCGCCGAATTGTTGCGGAAGAAATACCCAACGGGCGCGATTGTCATCGGGACGGTGATTTCCATTGACTCATCGGGAGCGGCTTTTAAGGTCATTTCTTCTCAAGTGAAAGGCGACAGACAAAAGCCTGTTGCGGAAAAAGTCAAGAAGGGCAGTCCTGTCGTCGCTTTTTGCCCGGCTTCTCAAATGGATGAGGAAGCGCCCAAGGTGGGAGATGAAGTGGGAGCGCTGGTTTCCGGAGTTGATGCCAAAACTTTCCGCTTATTGGTCTCCATCAAGCGCTATAATGAAAAACAAGAGCGCGCTCGCGTCGCCCAATATCTTAAAGCTCCCTCGCCGTTGACCTTGGGAGATATCTTGTCAACTGAAGAATGATTTCTGGAGATTCTCCCCTCGCCAAAACTAAAAAAAGCCATGGGGGGGAGAAGTCTCGCCACCCACTCAAAGCCTATATCTTGTCGGCTTGCCTGGCCTTGGTGGGAGTCTTGGCCATAGCGGTTCTTATTTTTGGAAGAAAGGCCTCCGCTAAAAATCCCGCTCTGACGATTTCTCAGGCGCAATTGAGGCTCAAAAATAACCCCGAAGACCTAAAGGCCTTGGTGAGCCTAGGAATTGATTACTTTAAAGAAGGCCCTAATTCCTACCCGCAAGGCATTAATGCCCTTGAGGAGGCGCGTTCTCTTGGATCCCTAGATCCGCGTATTTTCTATTATAGGGGACTCATGTATCAAAACTTGGGATTCTACCCCTTTGCCCTTAAGGAATATCAGCGGTATTTGCGTAATTTTAACGACGACGAAGACATTCGGCAAAGGGAAGCGAAACTATTGTTTCAGGCGGGCCGCTATAACGATGCGCTGGCGGAATATCAGCGCTTGAGTTATTTTTCTCCCAAAGACCCAGTTATTAAAGAAAACCTAGCCCTTTGCCTGTGGAAAAACCATGAGGAGAACCCTTCAGCGGAAATCTTTAGCGAGTTAGCCAAGACTTCATCTCCGGCAGGCGTCAAAAGAGCGGAATTTTACTTAGGGAGAATTGCGGAGAGTCAAAAAGACTATCAAGGAGCCCTCGGCCATTTTTTAAAGGCGGTTCCGGCTGAAAATGAAGATATTGGAATTGCCCCCCAGAAAATTTATTTTTTTCTTGCCCATATATCGCAGAAATTGGGCCATTACCGGGAGTCGCAAAGCTTCTGGAAAAAGACTTTAAGCCTTGATCCGAGAGATTCTCAAGCAAAAAAGGAGTTAAAAAAGGTCCGGCGCTTTCTTTTGGCTCAAAAAAGAAGAAAGCGAAGGCATCTTTAAGGGTTTAAGCCATGTCTCGCCATCGCCGCGGGGATAAAAAACCCAAGAGAGCCTCTCTCTTGGAACCTTCCCAACCCCCGCTTTTCTCTTGGCGGGGGAAAAGGCTGATGTGGGGCGGGATTTTGTTGGCGGTTTTGGGCTTTTGGGTTTTATCTTGGTGTGACCCTTTGGGCCGCAACTGGGCTTCTTGGGTTTCTCCAATCTTGATTTTAGGCGGATATTTTTTGATTGCCTTGGGTCTTATCTGGCCTTACCTCTTCCCTTCTTTTTAGGTTTTTCTTGAGTTTTATACTCATTGAGTCTTCTTTCCTTTAATTTGCTTAATTTGAGGCGAATTTTACAAACCGTGTCTCATGGGTTTTTTGATCCGAGCCTAATCCCTTGATTTTCAAACGCATTTTCCATTCTTGAGAACCGTATTTTAAAAATTTCTAAATTCTCCGCAAAATTTTGCCTCCAATTTTATTGCCAATCCTCTGCTAATTTTAAAAATCAACAAAAAATCTCTAAAATTTAAAATTATTAAGTAAATATATGTATTTTTGTTATAAATACAATACTATTTATTGATTTTTATAAAAGACGAAAGGCTCTCTAATATGTAACATAATATTTATTATCAATAGTTATGGATTTGCGGGGTTTGCTGATGGGTTTTGTCTATTTTAAGGCTTTAAGGGTTGGCGCCAATGCGTTGGCTTAATTTTTCCGCGATTAGCAGGGCTTTGAGTCTGCCGCTGGGGCTTAATTCGTATTTGCGCCCCCTTCGTGATCCGGAAATGAGAATATCGCCGATTTTTACGGCATTTTTTATGATTCGGTCAATTCTGTCGATGGGGTATCCTGATCTTCTTAGCCAGCGGGCCAATTCAAGAGCGCTGGGCCTTGGGTTGTTGGCAAGATTTTTGCTTGCCGCCATTAGAACAAGGCAGGCCTCGGCTGCTTGCCCTAGGTTTTCGAGTTTATTCCTTAATAATAGGTCGTTTTGTGATTTTTCCGCTATTTTTTCCCATTGAATCTTCGCTGGGTTGCCGCTTTCTGTTTCCGGGCCTGTTGTCGTTGAGTTGTTATTTTGTTGGCCTAGAAATCGTTGGATTTGCTCTTTAATGAATTCTTCGGGGCCCAATGCCTCAAATTCAAAGCCGTTGGGGAAACGAAGGCGCAGTTTTTTGGCAGGGTTATCATCAGGCAATGACATAACGTGTGACATATAATACAAAATAAGCCTTTTTATGGCAATATTATGTCATTTATATGTCTATTTGGTTGTGAATAAGTCTGTGGAAAACAAATTTATGGAGGGGTTTTTTAGGCTTAAAATCGGCCGGAAGCGCTTAAAGATATAAGAGTTGCGATATCTCCGGCAGGGGCGGAAGTGTTGGGATATCCCGCAACCGCAGCGGGGCCTGCTAGAAAGACGGCTCCAGTCAAGGAAAGAGTCAGGCTGCTTCTAAAACTGCGCCTAAAGGTGATATCCCATTCATCTCCCAAATTTCTCGAGCCGCTGGCGACTTGATCGGCCCGGTAGAGGAAATAATCCAGATCAAGGGCGACATTATCATATGCCGGAGGGGTATAACCTCCGCTGACGACATCAATTCCTGTGGCGCCTTGGGGCAGCCCGCTGGCGGTGGGAGCGGTTCCCAGCGCGGCGTAGGGGGTGGCGGCAAAGAAAGCTCCGAACCCGTCTCTTTGAAGCCCGTCAAATTGGTGCCCATGCGCGGGGAAAAATGCGGTGTCGGTTCCCGTTTCTCCCGGAGTCGCTCCACTGCCATGGGCTAAGGCTACATGCGCGATTCCCTCCCCCACTTTATAAAGGGGTTGTTTCCACTTGGCTCTGACCACCGCTGCGTTTCCATTGTAAGTAATGGAACTGGGCGCGCCATTGGCTCCGTTGGTGGTCGCTTGTCCCTTTTCCATGGCGGCTTCTCCATCGAAAATAAGAGAACCGTAATTGATTTGATAGCGGAGGCTAGTAAAGCTTCTTGTGGCAGAGGTCAGAGTGTCGCCTAGTCCGGGATCAATTTCCGGGCCATTTCCGTTTTCGACTAGTTCGTTGAGTTCCCACATTCCATCTGTTGGGATTGCGAATGTAAATCCGGCTAGGTTGAGCCCGTCGGGAGCTAGAAAACTGGAAGCCGGAGCGGCATAGCTGTCATTATAAATAGAATGGCTGGTATTGAAATAGAATCCCTCAAGCGATGTTTCCCAGAAAGGAAGATTGCCCTTGAGTGTAGCTCCGGTAAATCCGGCGCCGTCATCATCTAAGAGAAGCCCGCTTCCCAAGACGAAATTTTGTCTCCCAATGGTCGCTTCTATGGATTTCCCCAAAATATGGTGAATGCGGATATAGGCATTCTCCATGAAAGGAGTTAAGGCGGTATTGGGATAATTTGACGCAATTTGCCCAAAAGGAGATCCTTTTAAAGCGACGGTCGATCCTGAAACCCCAAGGGCGTGGAATTTAATGCCGATGTCCATGGTTGTTCCATTCCAAGAATCGGGCAGATCGATGTTGCGGACCGCAATTCCAAGCGTGGCGTCATTGGCGATATAATCCTGATTGTCTTTTTGAGAAGGATCGTAATTGAGATTTGAATAAGAAAGAGCGCTGACGTTATAGCCGGCGGATAAGTCAAGATTGGTCGCTCTAGCATTGAAAGGGCGCAACAGAGAAAAAATCGCTAGGACTGGCAAGAACAGTTTTCCTTTTCTCTGCATGGCCTAGGATTGAAGTCGAAAAAATGGGGCGATCAAGTTTTTCGTGGGCGCTTTTGAGGCTTTTGAGGGGATCGAAAACCGGTTTTAGGCGCGGTTTCAGCCGTTTTTTTAGAATCTGATTTCCCCCCCTTAGGCGAAATTTTATCTTGGGCCCAAGCGGCAAAATAGGTGTTTGGATACTCTAAAGCTATCTTCTGATAGGCGACTTTTGCGTCTTCCATTTTCCCCTGGGCTTCATCGCAGCGGGCTAAAACGGAGTGAACCTGGGGCGCGAGGAAATGATCTGGATACAGGTTGAGGAATTTCTGGGCTTCAATTTCAGCTTTGTCGCATGATTTCGCGGCCTCATAGGTTAAAGCCAAATCGTTAAGAGCGAAGGGAGTCAGGGCTTGGGAATTGGTCGCTTCCAATTGACGGTAATAGGATTCGGCTGTCGTATAATCTCCGGTGGAATAAGAGACATCGCCGGCAAATAAAAGCCCATAGCCGGCCGCCGGGGTGTTGAGATACTGAGATTCAAGGGATTTGATTTCGGAGAAGGCCTTGTTTTTATGTCCGGCGGCATACAATCCCTCCGCCAAACCGAGCCTTTCCCACGCCTTATTTTGATGGACCTTGAAATTGTGGTACGCCGTCCATCCTATTAGACAGGCGACAAGAACGGCCCCTGCGATAATTCCAGAAATTTTTCTATTAGCTTTAATCCAAAGAATCGTTTTAGCGACGCTGCCTTCTAATTCGTTGTTCCTTGCCTGTTGCCGAGCCCAATGAGTTCCCATTTGGTTTTCTCCCCTTCAAAAGATAACAAAAAATAGACCCCTAAAACTGCCCCGAGAGGGAATCTTCTTCCCCCGTCGCTTCTCTCCTCCTCCAGAACCCGGCGGTTGCGCTGTCGCGGGACTGTGTCCCGCTTTTCGTCCCCCGGACGCGCGCAACTCGCCTTCGATTCCCGTTCAAAAAAATGCCCCGAGAGGGAATCGAACCCCCATCCTCTCCTTAGGACGGAGTAGCTCTATCCATTGAGCTATCGGGGCTTTTTGCTTATATTATAAACGCTTTTTACTATTTTAACAGTTTGCTCAAATAGGCCTGGTGTCCAAAAAGTGTCCATGTTTAGTCAACAACGCGTTCCGATCGGCATGGCGGCGTCAAAGGCTCCGATCTTGGCGGCCAAATGTTCCTTAGCCAAATGAGCGTAGCGTTGGGTCATTTCAGGAGAGCTGTGTCCCAAAAGTTTTTGCAATGCGGGTAAATCGCCAGTTCGCATAATAAAATGACTGGCAAAAGTGTGGCGCAGATCATGAAAGCGAAAATCTGAAATCCGAGCCGCAACCAGCGCTTTTTGAAAATGAGCGCGCAATGTTATTTCTGGAATACCGAACACACGCCCCTCCTTTTTAGGCCCCAGCGTTTTAAATGTCGATGATAACTTTTCACCGATAGGAAGCTCGCGGGGTTTGCCTGACTTTGATTGTAATATATAAATCATCTTGCGCTCAATGTCGATGTTTTCCCACCGGAGTTGGAATATTTCTCCGCGTCGCATGCCGGTGAGCATCGCGCAAATCAAAATTGGTCGAATCCGGTCGCTACAGCAGTCTATGAGGCGTTCGATCTCATCTACGCTTAAGAACCGCAGTCTCCGATTATCTTCTCTGCGCCGGCGGACCTTTGCTACAGGGTTTTCGCCGAAGAAATCCCCCCATTCCTTGGCGCGGTTAAGTAACGGCGACAAAAAGTTCATTTGCCGATTAGCGGTCGCTGTCGTTGTGCGATCAGCCGTTTCATTGTAATACGCTTGCACATCAGCGGGAGTGATCTCCGCAAGTTTCTTGTTTCCGAATCTCAACTTGAATGCTTCAAGAACGCCGCGCACGCCCTTGGCTTTAAGTTGGCATCCCTCTAACGCCCAGTACTTGTCTACGAATTGATGGAAGGATGGGGAGTTTTTATTTCGTTCGGGGAAATACTTGCCTTCGGCAATTTCGCTTTGGCGCTTGAGAAGGACTTCCCGTGCCAGGCTTTTGGACGGGCCGATCTTCTCCCGTTTGCGGCGATTGCCGCAGTAATAATCGATATACCAGTTCTCGCCCTTCCTCAGGATACCCATACTATTATTTACTCCAAACGGTCAAAAAATGTTCCCTCTTTGCCGATTTTTCCATTAATTCCCCGCAAAAGGCGAAACGGCCACGCGCCTTTCTTTGAGCCAACGCTCGATTTCTCGCCGATCAAAGCGAACCGAGCGCCCGACCTTCAGATGCGGAATCTTTTTCTGGTGCGTCCAGGTATAGAGGGTGGCGACTGGCGTCCCTATATACGCCGACAACTCTTCGACCCGCAAAAATATCTTTTCGGCGGCAGCATCTTGCGCTCTTTCAAGAACGACGCTATTTTCATTTTTTAGTTCCATTGGATATCCTTTCCTTTTAATACTCGACTCTTCGCGGCAAAAAGATTTTAAGTCCCGTGTCTGCGTTGACCGAGATGCTGAAGGAAGATCGCCATGGGCGAAATCAGAGCGCCGCTCTTTTTATGACCAGTTCTTAGCAGCGCCAGACCGGCGGCCGTTAGCGCGATGAGTAATAAAAAGAAGCCTTGATTCATCGAAGTTCTCCGCGAAGCGCATTGCCCCTTTCCAAGCCCGGGGTCTGGTAAGGATGATGGGAACGGGCTATGGGCCGTTTCTCCAGACGGATCTCACCGCCCAGATAGCCCACGAAGGGGCATGTTCCCATGGATTTTTGGAAGTCCTCAATGGAGGAAACATAGATGAAATCCATGAGGAGTTCCCGCGCCCGCGACAAGATCGCTTCCTGCCCGTTGGGCCAGGCCGTGATATAGAGTACCACCGCATTCCGGGGCAGGCCGGTTCGGTAATCCGTCCATAATCGGCGGTAGCGCTCAAAATCTTTCATCGTGCGCTCGACCTCGACAGCCTTAGGCTGAGCGTCGTCCGATATCCAGAGATCGGGCAGGAGCATCCCATTTAATCGCGCGCCGCCCTTGGCATATCGGCTGCGGACATAGCGCTCAAATTCAGTTGAAACGGGCAGCCCCAGCAAGGCGCTTATGACCAGGCCAATGCCGCCAACCAGCATCTCATGCGGGACCATGGACGGCGCCACGGAAAGCCGCCGCCCTGGGATTTGGGAGATATCTTGCTGAATCATGTAGGCGTGCCCGCGCCCCGTCAGCGCATAGAGAGACGCGTTCGCAAACCCATGGAGCCTGACCATCTCAGCCGCCCTCAACCGCTTGAGAACCTTGTAGCCCGGAGCGTCAAATTTCCCTGCATATGCCCCGTTAAAAAACAGATTCACGCGCTTTTCTTCCGTCATCTTGCCCCCGAAAACCAGTCCTTCAACCTGGGCTTGGCTCATCATTCCCCATTTTTCCAATGCCTTTAAAACCTCCCTCCCCGCTCTTCTTACATCCGCTTTTATCAACCTTTCAAACCCTGTTTCATGCCCAAAACTCTCCTCTTTTGGAACCAGAATATCCATCCTCTTTGTCATTTAATTTCCATCCCTATCCTTCTCATTTTCAACCTCGCTTAGCCCGCCGACCTCCTGACCACCCCACCATCACAAAACATTCATGTATCCTGGTTGTGGGGGGGTGGTCAGGAGGCGACAAACGCGCGGCGATTGCCGAGGCGGGCGATAAAGCGAGGTAAAAATCAGCATTTTTTGTTGGACTCCGGAAAAAGCCTGCGTCCGTCAAAACGGACGTTGATGCGGACACAGGAATTTCTCTCATTTCATCACGCCTTGAGCTCGAAGCGCCCCTCGGCGACTTCCCTGGAAAGCGCCCGAATCGCCTCGGACAAGAGCCGACTTCGGCTGATGTCGCGACCTCATTTGACATTCGCTTTCCCCCCTTTTTATGGCCGGGATTACGACAGGCGGGGAGCATTCTCCTCCGATTTATGCTGACTGGCTGCCAGCCTGCTCGTTTGATATCCCTACACTTATTAATCGTTTGAGCCGGTCATTTCCGCACATTCCAGAAGCGGCTTAGACTAGGTTCGGCGTTTGATATAGAGCCAGCGGGGGTCTTTTTTAGCGGCTTCAACTAGGCGATTTATCTCTTCACGCTCTTCTCTCTCGATTAAAAAATTCAAAGGGTCATGATCCTCCGTTAATGAGAAGAGGGGCGATAAAGATAACTCATCGCTTGCCGTTTCGATGGGAACGGATTTCCCCCATTCATTCCTCCGGCGACGAAGAAAATCGCGGGCATTCCTGTTGAGAGCCAAGAAATAACAGCCTTCATTAGGGAATTTTCCCGTCAAGAACTCGAAATTGGTCTCCGCAACCACCTCCTGGGCGGCCGGTTCATTTCTCACGATCCTTTTGGCCATGCAAAGCGCTCTCGGCTGGTTGGTCTTGATAAACTCGGGCGCATCAATGGCTAAGGTGGCCGGGAATGGATTTTAGCGCGGTTAAGTTGGCGGCGATGGACATCAGCCGACTCTTTACTCCGATCTTCGCTGAAGAATCTGCGGCCATAGCGCCGTAAGCAGCTTCCTGCTAGTCGAGCAAAATATTTCAGCCCCCAAGAAAATGCGCGATTTGCTAAAATCAAATGTCAGTCGCGGTTGTTCCGTGCGCAACTTGGCGTCGTTTCAGGTCGTTAATCTTTGGCGCGTCGTGGTCCTGTTCGGAGTGGTCGTCAGCTTCTCTATAAAAATGGCGGACGAGCGCTTCAGCGGCTTTGCGCGTTCAGTCGCGCGTCTTCTTGGCTCAAATCCTTCAAATGCCCGAGCGGGATATCGAAGATGAAATCCGAGCGATAGAGTCGGCGGAGGATTTCCGCAGCCTTAAGGATTTCGGCGTTCTTAAGGTCAATCCCTATTCGGCGGCGCGCTGGGCGTCAAGGCGTTTCGCGGGGCGGGAGCTTCGCGCTTCGGATTCGGCTTTGCCGGAACTCCTCAACGGCCAGGGCAGCCTCGCGCGGCTCATAGAACGAGTCGGCCAAGAACGTTTTGAGGAGTGTTTCCTTCAAGAGAATATCTTGTCGGATGAGGAGCGCTCGCGGATATGCGGGATAGGCGTAAAGGATGTCCAAAAACTTCGCCAATTAGTCGATACTCTCTACATTCAGGGCGAATTCTCAGCCGCCGCGCCTTCGTCTTCGCCGCCGGCGCAGGTTTACAGTTGCGTCGCCGGAATAGAGATAGAGGATTCTCGTCCCGAACTCGCCTTTTTTCACCGCGACATCTGGAAGGGGCGTTATGAGATCAACTCCGCCAAAAAGTCGGAATTTCTCCGGAGCTTGCCGAAATCTCGACGCCGTGGGGCGGAGCTCTTTATCCTGCGCCTTGAACTTGTCGAACGCCGAAAGTCCACGCTTTACCGGACGCTGGAAGCTCTCATCGAATTTCAGTCGGATTATCTCGTCAGCGGGAATTTAGAGAAACGCCGTCCGCTGACCCAGCGCGTCGTCGCCGCAAGGCTCGGCGTTTCCCCCAGCGTTCTCAACGCCCTCATCTCGAACAAAGCCGTTCAACTGCCCTGGGGCTTGGAAGCTCCGCTAAAGTCTCTCATGCCGAGCGCGAAATCCCTTTTCCTTGGCCGTTTATACGATCTAGCGGAGAAACACCCCGCTCTTTCTGACGCCAAATTAAGCGATCTCCTGCGAAGGCTTTACGGCGCGGAGCTGTCCCGGCGTTCCGTCGCGCAATACCGAAGCGAACTCGGAATTTAAGGCGGCGGCAAATTCACACCGCGTTTGAGCGCGCACTGCGTCAACTCATCGTGTCGCCGGGACTACCGGATACCGAAAGGCAACGAGGTCTCCATTTTCAAGGACCCGTGTGGAGATTTACAATCCTGGTGATTTTCCCGAGGGTTATCGTCCGCAGGATTTTATCAAGGGAGAAGATTGGTCTATTCTCCGCAATCCCCTGATTTCTAGTGTGCTTTTTAAATCGAAAGATATCGAAAAGTGGGGTTCGGGGATTAAACGCATCGCCAATGAATGCGCGCGCAACGGCGTTCGAGTCGAGTTCAAGATTCTCAAGAGCGGCTTTCTAGTCATATTCCATCGCCAGCCAGCAAAAGGTTTTCTCCCTAGTATTGGGGAGAAAACTAGGGAGAAAATAATCGCGCTTATCAGAGACAACCCAAAGATAACAACTGCCGACCTAGCCAAGAAAACGGGACTGTCAGTGAAAGGCATCGATTGGAATATTGCGCATCTTAAGAAACAAGGAATTCTCAGGCGCACAGGGCCAGATAAGGGCGGGCATTGGGATCTGTGTCGGTGAATTCCAAATCGCGATATTTTTTGCGATAAGCGGTTCTTGAGTTATAGTTATGGTGACACGGAGCCTTGGAGTTGCTCAATGGCATCAATAGCGAGATTTTCGGCTTCGTCGAATACGGATTCGAGCGTCTCTGGATGTCGAGGTCGCTCGCTTAATCCATGAAGACACGCCAACTCTCGCGTAAAGGGATCAGCGCTCTTCATGAGTTCGATATCTGCCCCTGAGAGCGCAAATCGAAGCAGGTCAGATTTTTTACTCTGCGAACTCGCCGGCTTATCGACTTATACTCCATTCAAAATAAAGACAGCGAACGATTGTTCCACAACTTCATCCATTTCCCCACCGCCCTGAGAGGTTGCGCCGTAGCCTGCGCGGCATTTTTGAGTTGAGGTCGCGAGTGAACCACCAGAATTCATGACAGTCTGGAACGAAAATCCAAAACCTTTCGTGTGGACTGTCACAGTGGAATCTATCGTCAAAAAACTCTCACGTTGCCGCCAAACATTGGAGCAGATTCAGCCGGGCTGCACTCTTGCGCGCAGGAGGAAAACGAAAAATTAATTGTCCAGTTATTTAATGGACACTACACTGGCGGAGAAACACCCCGCTCTTTCTGACGCCAAATTAAGCGATCTCCTGCGAAGGCTTTACGGCGCGGAGCTGTCCCGGCGTTCCGTCGCGCAATACCGAAGCGAACTTGGAATTTAAGGCGGCGGCAGGGTTATGGTTCAGGCGGAAATAAGAAACTTGATGTCCCCCTTGAAAAAGACGCCTGATCAGGCTATAATATCGGTATAGCGATATTATAATCGCTATACCGATATGGCTATCAAACGCCTTCGCCGCCCCCGCTTCATTGGCGAGCGCATTCGCGCTCTGCGAGTGGAGCGCCGCTGGACTCAGAAGCGGCTCGCAAAACTCCTGGGCATCTCACAGAACTACCTCTCCGAACTGGAACGAGGTCAAGGATTCTTTACCGCCGATCATCTGCTCTTGATTCTCAAGACCTTCAATGCGCCCATTGACTACTTTTCCCAGGAGAAGCCAAAGAGGCAAGACCAAATTCAAAGCGCTCTGGCGCGCTTCGGCGCGACTCATTTGCGCGAATCGGCTGAAACACTGCCGACGCAAGCCTTCAAAGACGCCGCAAACGCCGTGCGAGAGGCGCTGGTCTCGGCGGAATCCTCGCGGCAAATCACGGCGGTCGCCCCCGTGATCGTGGAAAATATCGACCGCGTCAACCTCAAAAAGCTCCGGGCTCAGTTCCTGGAAATCGGCTTGGGACAGCGTTTGGGATGGGCGTTGGAAAATACGCTGAAGGCTCTTCAACGGGAATTGTCCCGGCCTTTGCCGCATGAATGGACATTGAAATATCGCCGCGCGGAGTTGATCCTTAAATCGTTTCTTTCCCTCCCTTGGCCGGGGAAACGTCATGCCGAAATAAAAAGCGCGCTCTTGGGATCGACCGACGTATTGGATCATGACATTGCCAGCGGCAAATCCTTGGATGAAGCCTATGCGGAGAGTTCCGCAGTCTCCAAGCGTTGGGGAATCACGACGCGGATTCAAGAAGAAGATTTTATCCAAGCCCTGAGGGCCGCCCGTGAAACTCATCAATAGCTTTCTCGCCGAAATCGACGAGAAGTGGAAGCCCGTCGGCGGCGAGCCGATTGGCTTGCGAATTATCGGCTCGGCGGCCCTGATGCTTGAGACCGACTACGAGCGCGGGACCAAGGATGGCGACATCTTGGAGACCGAAGGGATCACTCCCGCCGTCCGCGGACAGTTGCTCTCCCTGGCGGGCATAAAATCGCCGCTGTTTGAGAAATATCGGATGTATCTCGAGGTGGTGTTGAGGGCGATCTTGTTCTTGCCGCGCGATCCTGTTTTCCACTTCGTCAAAGGATTGTCGCTAAAGAATTTTACGCTGGAAGAGCCGCTTTAAATCCGCCGTGGATCTGTTTTCCATCGACGCGCGCGCGGAAGATATTACCAATACATCAAGAACCTCAACAGGATTGAGCGCGATTTCCTGGGTGCGCCCGAATCGGAGATCGAGCTTCCCGACTGGATACAGTAGAGGCTCTCCATTGCGCAATACCGAAGCGAACTCGGAATCGGCGGGACTGGCGGCGGCAAATTTATGTCGCGTTTGAGCGCTCGCTGCGGTATTCTATAGTATGTTTATATAGGCAAAGATTTGACATAATCCAATTTATACCTTACAATAACTAAAACGCTCGCAATAGACTACGAGTTGATAAGATTTGATATAAACCCATGGGCGCTGGACAAAATATAAAGAACTCCCAGCGAGGGATTGAATTGGTGAGGCTCTTGGCTTCCGAGGGCGACCGGATTTTCTCGACCGATCGCGCTCGAGAACTCGCTCCACGCGTCGGCATCAAGGAGAACTATCTCTTGGAGGCGCTCCATCATCTGCGGCGCAACAACTGGATCGTCCCCCTGCGCCGAGGCCTTTACGCCCTTTCTCATACTGTTCCAGGCGTATCGTCCGCGCACGAGTTCGAGATCGCGATGTTTCTGGGAACGCCGTTTTTAAAATGTGCAGTTTTGGCCGTTTGAAAGTATCCAGAAATGGCCGTTATGATGGTCAGATACCAGGCTGAAAACGAACGCAAGGGGTCGTATTGATTCCAACTCCTCAGAACCCGAAAGTTCGCCTCCTGGACCAAGTCCCGCGCCTCATCTAAACTTTTAGTCAGATTGCAGGCGAACGCCAAAGGCTCCACAAAAGGCCGAGTTCAACCGCCAAGTGGCCGCGCATAAATAAAGGTCCCATATTTACATATTGCAAATTGTAATATTTTGGTGTATACTATCCGTATATGGCGATGAGAGTTATGCGGGGCATCAAGCCGCAGGATGTCTTGGTTCTTCTTAAGATCATGCTTTGGGAGAAAAAGCCCTGGCGGCATATGGATTTGGCCGAGGAGCTTGGGCTTTCACAAGCCGAGGTGAGTTTCGCCCTGGAGCGCTGCCGCCGCGCTGGGCTATTGGACTCATCCAAGAAGAAAATACTGCGTTCCCCTATTCTCGATTTTCTGGTTTACGGGTTGAGGTATGTCTATCCCGCGCAACCGGGACCGCTCTGCCGCGGCATGCCCACGGCCCATTCGGCGCCGCCGCTCTCTCAAATGATCGTCTCGGACGAGCATGACCAATATGTCTGGCCATGGGATGAGGGAACAGTGCGTGGGCAGGCCATTGAGCCTTTGTATGAGTCCGTTCCTTTCGCGGCGAAGAAAGACCCTAAACTCTATGAGCTCTTGGCCATGGTGGATGCCCTGCGTGTTGGCCGCGCCCGTGAGCGCGCCTGGGCGCTTCAAGAGATTAAGCGCCGATTTACTGGCAGCAAACGGCATAGTAATAATAATGAAAAACCTTGAAATGCTGGCCCTCGTGGCCAAGGGCCTGGGTCCTCTCAAAGAGAAAATCGTTTTCGTGGGTGGCGCGACGATCGAACTTTACATTGAGGATGCCGCCACGCCTACGGTCAGGGCAACCAACGATGTGGACTGCGTGGTGCAAATACTGACGCGCTCCGATTATTATGAACTTGAAGAAAATCTTCGCAAACTCAACTTTAAGCATCCGATGGGGAAGAACTCGCCCGTCTGCCGCTGGGATTACCACGGAATTCCGGTGGATGTCATGCCAACCGAGGGCAAAATATTAAATTTCACCAATCGCTGGTATCCCGAGGGCTACAAGCGCGCGGAGAGAATTAAACTCGCCGACGGCCAGGAGATTTCCATATTTTCGTTGCCGTATCTCATAGCCTCCAAGATTGAAGCGTTTGATGATCGTGGTAAAGGCGATTTCATGGGCAGCGCTGATATGGAGGATTTGATTGCCGTGCTGGATGGAAGTTTCGATGCCAGTGATAAAATCCAGGCAGCTCCCCAGGAGGTTCGCGACTATCTTAAAGAAAAGTTTAACGATTTTCTTAGCAACCGCGATTTCCTTGACGCGTTGATAGGCCACCTTCAATCGCCGCAAGGCACGTCCGGCCGAGTAGAGCGTATTCGCGCGCTTTTAGAGAAACTATCGGAATCTCTGTAGAAAAATTTCGCTTTTTAGGGGAAAAAACTGGTGTCCAAAAAGTGTCCATGCTGGGTCAAAAACGGCAAAACCGCAAAAAAGCCCGTCAAAACGGAATAATATGATTTCTCGTCGAGAAATCAAGCTGGAACAAGGAAAACAGAGGTGGGTCAAAACCCAGAGAAAAGGCCTTTTTCTCCTTAGGACGGAGTAGCTCTATCCATTGAGCTATCGGGGCGCAAAGAGGCTCTTCAATACTCTAACAGAGAATGAATGCGCTGACCTGTTAATTTTTGCCGGCCTTTGAGCGTTTTAAGCTCGAGTAGAAACGCCAGCCCCGCGATTTTTCCGCCAATTTTTTCTAAAAGCCGACAAGCGGCTTGGGCCGTTCCACCGGTCGCTAAGACGTCATCGACTAATAATATGTTCGTTCCCGAGGAAAAGGCGTCGGCGTGGGCTTCAAGAACGTCTTGGCCGTATT
>JAJZJF010000092.1 GCA_021810245.1 bacterium | reverse complement strand
ACGCGAAATAGACAAAACCATCAGCCCTTGAAGCGGAACTAATGGACTGTTCCGCGCCTTTCAAGCGCGGAAGATCAAAGCCGCGGCTTCCGAAAATAACAGGAGCAATCGCGAACTCAAAAGCGAGCAAAAGCGGCAAGAGGCGACCTAGACCCGCCAATCGCTTCTTTATGACTAATATCATAATGTAAAAATATTGGACAAAATATAACGCTCTGAGTCAAATTTATCGGCGGAATATGGGCTCTCAAGCTAATGAAAATTGTGCAATGGATCGGCAACTGGATCAAAATGCGGACTATGCGGATCGTCGGGATGCAAAGACGGCTGATGGAGAGAGGATTTATCCTGAAGGGCCGCGATGGCCAAAGGCAAAATAAGCAAGGTCGCCATCGTTGCCAGCGTCATCCCGCCGATCAAGGCCAAGCCCAAGGGCGCGGTCTGCTTTCCGCCTTCGCTAAGACCCGAAGCCATGGGAATCATTCCCGCGATCATGGCCAAGGCCGTCATCAAAATCGGGCGAAGACGCGTGGTCGCACCCTCTAAAGCGCCGCCCACGGCGCCCAAACCTTCCCTTCTGTATCTTTCGGCGAAATCAGCAAGCAAAACGGCGTTGGCAATAGCCACTCCTATTGCCATGATCGCGCCCATAAACGACTGAATATTGACCGTGGTGTGAGTCAAAAGAAGAGCGGCCACGACCCCGCAGAGAACCGCGGGAACTGTGGACAAAATTGCCAGCGTCAAAGTCACTGACTGGAAATTAGCGGACAAAAGCAGGAAGATAACGACAACCGATAAAACTAGTCCAAAAGCGAATCCCTTGAGAATTTCTTCGAGCGGCAAGATTTGGCCGCGCAAGTGAACCGTAACCCCCAAGGGCCTTTTTGAAGCGACCGAAGCCAAAGCCGCGCGAACCAGGAGAGCGACTTTTCCTAAATCGGCCCCGACAATGTTAGCTGAAATATTGACGCTTCTCTGCATGTTCAGGCGATCAAAAGATCCGACGGTCACGGTTGAGACGACGGCGGCGACATTGGAAACGGAAGTCCAGCCGTAGGAATCCTCGACGCGACGTATCGGAACGGGAAACTTCCGCACGTCGGAAAGACTAGTGATATTTTCCTGCGGAACCTCCACTTGAACTTCGTAGCTGATTCCGGTTTTCGGATCCGCCCAAAACGAAGGGATGGTATAACGAGAAGAGGCCGCGGCGTCTCCTAGGGATTTTCCGACGTCTTCCGCCGTCACCCCCAAAATTCCGGCTTTTTTGCGGTCCATATTGACGGCGATGGTGGGGTAGTCAAAGCTCTCGGAGGTCTCAATGTCTTTTAAATAGGGAATTTTAGAAACAGCCGCTTGGACAATTTTTCCGTACTCGATATCGCGATCAAAAAAGGGGCCCGAGACCGAAATTCCGACGGGTTTGGGTTCCCCTTCGCTCATCGCTACGCTCAGAATATCGTTGGGCTCAAACGAAAAACGGGTGGTTGGAATCATTTGGGCAAATTGTTTTCTCAAGCGCTCTTCCAGCTTAAAAACATCCACGCCCGAGTCTCGGCGCAAAGCGATATCGATGTAAGCCATTTCAGGGCCAGGGGAATACTGGTAAATATTATTGAGCGCGTAATCAGGAGTCTGCATTCCGACAAGTCCAATCCAAATCTTTACGTTTTTTTCTCCCACGTCCTGTTTAATAATACCTATCGCTTTTTTGACCGTACTTTCGGTGTATTCAATCGTGGAACCGGTTGGGCATCTGACCACCATCCTAAATTCTCCGGTGTCTACTTGCGGAAAAATTTCAAGGCCCAAATGTTTAAAAGTCAAAAATAAAAAGGCGCCGGCCAAGATAAAATAGGCGCTTAAAACCAGCCCTCGGCGCGGCATCAATATTTTTTCGAGAAAACGGCGATAGGAGTTGCGAACGACGTCAAAGCTAAAGCCCTTTGAAATCTCAGCGTGAACCGCATGGGGCTTAATGAGCCAGGTCGACAGAATCGGGGCTAAGGTGGATGAAAAAATATAGGAGCCCAACATTCCGGCTCCGACGGCCATCGAAAGCGGTAAGAAAAGATGCCCCGCCACGCCTTTCATCACGAAAGACGGAATGAAGACGGCCAGAACGCAGGCCATCGCCAAAAAGTTAGGGAAAAGAACTTCGGATGTGCCGGCCAAACTCGCGCGGGAAACGGCTTTTCCCTTCGCCAAATGGGAATGGATGTTTTCGATGGTCACCGTGGACTCATCCACCAAAATGCCCACGGCCAGGGCCAAGCCTCCCAAGGTCATGATATTAACCGTTTGTCCCATGAGATAAAGGAGAATCATCGCGAAAGCAAGGGAAATCGGAATAATTATCGCGACAATCAAAGCGGAACGCCAATCTTGGAGAAATAAAAGAACCATTAAGCTCGTCAAAAGAGCGCCCAAGCCGCCCTCAAAAGCCAAAGAGCCGATCGCGCGCCGGACATATCCCGATTGATCAAAGGCATAGCTCAACTTGATGTCTTTGGGCAAAACCTCCTGAAAACGGGGAATATTCGCCTTCATCTCATCAACGACTTTTAAGGTTGACGCGTCCGAGTGTTTGGCAATCGGAATATAAACCGACCGCGCGCCATTAACCAAAGCAAATCCGGTCGGAATATCAGTGGTGTCCTTGATTTTCGCGATGTCTTTAACAAAAATAGTCGGATAAGTCCCTAAGCGAACTGGAATATTCCCCAATTCCTGAATATCGGTCACGGGCGAATTCAGTGGAATCAAGGGATACTTGGTCCCCATGTCCATGTTGCCGGAGGGGACAATGACGTTTCCGCTGGTGACCGCGCGTGCGACATCTTCCGGAGAGATGTCGTAATAGCGCATTTTTTTCTCGTTCATTTCGACGACAATGGTTCTGGGGCTGGCGCCAAAAGGCGCCGGAGCCATGACCCCCGGCAAATCGCCGAACAAGGGGCGCACGCGGTTAAACGCGAGGTCCACCAACTCGCTTAACGGCGCTTTTTTTGAAGAAAACACCAAATCCCCGACTGGAAGATCGCTGGCGTCAAAACGCAAGATGAAGGGGGGAAACGTTCCCGGCGGCATGAAAGCGCGAGCTCTGGACGCATAGGCGATTACTTCTCCCATTGCCTGCGTCATATCGGTCCCCTCATCGAACGTCAATTTGACGAGGGAAATTCCCTGCGCGGAGTGAGACTCCATGCTCTTAAGGCCCGTCAGATACAAGAAAAATTGCTCGTAGCGGTAGGTAAGGTATCCTTCCATCTGAGCCGGCGTCATGCCGCCGAAAGGCTCGGCGACATAAATGACGTTAAGCCCCAAATCCGGCAAGATATCCCGGCGCATATTTTTAATAACCCCGCCCGCGGCCAAAAGGATAGATACGACAATAATGACAATCGTGACCGGACGCTTCAATGATAAATCAACAATACCCATATTATTGGCGAACGGCGCCTCCGTTTAAGATGATCTTGGAACTCTGAGCCAACCATAAATCCGTCTTATCCACGACAATTTGAGTTTCCACTCTCTCTAAATCGCGGATGGCCTCCCGCACATCCACCAAGGGACCGACATAGGTGACGTAGCGGTGGAGAGAGACTTTATAAGCGTCAAAATCCGTCTTTAACTCTCGGTCTAGGAAAAGAAGTTCCGCTTGATCAAAAGCGATTCTCTCGTCATATGTTTTATTGGCGACCGCGACAAAAAGCCGCAGGGATTTAACCGCCTCATCTTTCTCCTTGGCCCGGGCTCTTGCCTGTTCGATGCGGCTGGTGATGCCAAAACCCTCAAAAATCGGAACGCTGATCCCGACTCCGGCCGCGTAATCTTGAATGCCAACAACCCGTGAGCCCGCGGCGCTTCCGGCTCCGGCCTTGGCGGTGATTCGCGGATAATTCTCGGCTTTCCTTGACAACAAGAACGCATGCGCGCTTTGAGAATGAAACTCCGCCTGGGTGATATAGGCGCTCACTGAAGTTGAAGTGAGGACAGAAAGCATATCATCATTGAGTTGGTCAGGAGAAAAAACAGAAACCTTCTCGGGATCAAGGCCGATATAGACGCCTAATTTTTGCGCCGCCTGGCCGTAGAGAGCCTGATAGGACGCGGCCTCAAGTTCCGCCTCTTCGAGCTGATCGCGAATCAGGAGTTCATCGGCCATATTATGCTGACCGCGGTTGACAAAATAAACCACCTTCCGGTAAACGGGGAGAATCTGGGTTTTATCAATCTGAGCCCATAATTTATGAATTCCGCTATCGCGAACAGAAGAGAAATAATACTTAAGCGCGCTCCAATCCACTTGATAGCGAATAATCTCGGTTCTGGCTTTTTCCGCCCGATAGAGAGCCCGCGCCTGCCGGATCCGGTACGGAATTTTTAAATCCAAAACATCCAGTTGAGAAGTAAGGCCCCCGGCCGGCGTTTGGGAGAAGGGCGAGGCATACATCATTCCGCTAGCCCCCAGATCGTTATTGTACCCGGGACCGGAAATCTGCATCTGATTATTAAAGCCTGGAAACCCCGTCGTCGCGACCCCGCCCGCATCCAAGGTGGGATAGAGATAAGCCTGTTGAATGTGAATGTTTTTTTCCGCCTCAATTTCGCGCTGGCGGGCCACTTTTAAATCGGGGCTATAATCCTCGGCTAAAACTAAAACGGCCTTAAGATCCAGGGGTTTTAAAAATTGGGCTCCAAAGGAGAGACTTGGAATCAAAAACATCGCCGAAAGGCAAGCGGCCAGTAGCGTTCGGACTAAACTACGGAAAACACAAGGCCTCATTAATTCTCATTACAACAAAGAGTCAATCTATTTGTAAATACAATATTATTTTATACTATTATTTAATAATACTATGGATTACGCGAACTACAATCAGCTCTATTATTTCTTCAAAACCGCCCAAGCCGGCAGTTTAACGGGGGCCGCCAGGGAACTTTCAATTACCCAGCCGACTTTGAGCATTAAAATCAAAACCTTGGAAAGGAAACTCCGCCTCCAGCTCTTTAAGCGCGGAAAAAACGGAGTAAGCCTGACCCCCGAAGGCCTTAGGATTTTCGAGTCCTGCGAGAAGGTCTTTCCGCTCATGGAAGAGGCCCTGTCTCATTTGACCGAGAAAAACGCGTCTCGAAATCCCGCAATCCGCCTTGGAACTTCTTTTTCCGTCGTTCCCGAGGAAATCCTAAGGATCAAAAGAGTCTTAGCGCAAAAAATACCCGGCGCCGCTTTGAGAATCGCCTCTTATTCCTGGGAGGATCTCAAACAAAAATTGGAACGCCGCCAAATCGACATCGCCATCTGTGATTCCGATCTTACCCCGGAACCTCTTTCCTTATATATAAGGCGCCGGCTTTCCAGGACGCCGGTTTATTTTGTCGCGGCAAGGTCCCTTAAAAAGAAACTGCCGCCTTTTCCTCAATCATTAAGGGAAGGCCCACTTTTACTCCGCGCTCCGGGAAACCCCATTCGCCTTCAAGTCGAGAAATTTATAAAGTCTCTAGGCGCATCTCCCAAGGTCCATGTCGAAGTCGAAGACCCCGAGCTCATTCGCGCCATGGCTCTAGAAGGCGACGGCATCGTGGCGATTAATCCGCTAAGCATTCGCCAAGAACTCGCCGAAAAGACCCTGGTCAAACTCCATCAGCGCCCGGTTGGAATTTATTCGGATGCCTGGCTCATCGCGCTTAAAAATCCGGCTGAGGGAAGCCGGCTGTCCGCCGCCATTGAAGATTGCCTAAAACCAGTAAAAAATCTAAAAACTTTGCAAGAAATGCCGCCAAAGAGATAGAATGAAGGTGCCGGGCAAGTTTTTCCAATCGCGGGCGTAGTTCAATGGTAGAATAGAAGCTTCCCAAGCTTCGGACGTGGGTTCGATTCCCATCGCCCGCTTATTTTTTCAATAAAAAAACCACTACCCCTTCACTGTTTAGTAGAATGGGGCTATGGACTCAACCGCTAAAAAGAAAAACGTCCTTCTCCCGATCTTTCTGATCGTCGTTGTCGATATACTCGGCATGACGCTGATTTTGCCCTTGCTTCCGTTTTACGCGGAAAAATACGGGGCGACGCCTCAGATCGTTGGGCTTTTAATCGCGACTTACGCGTTTTGCCAATTGATCGCGGGACCGATGTTGGGCAAACTCTCCGACCGCTACGGAAGGCGCCCGCTTTTGATCGTCAGTCAAATTGGAACCTTCGCGGGCTTTCTGGTGCTTGGCTGGGCCAAAACCCTGACGTGGATATTTTTCTCGCGCTTTTTAGACGGCATCACCGCTGGAAATCTTTCGCTCGCGCAAGCCTATATTTCAGATGTCAC
Organism: bacterium; assembly: GCA_021810245.1. GTDB lineage: Bacteria > Elusimicrobiota > Elusimicrobia > UBA1565 > UBA9628 > JAKAQV01. The sequence continues at coordinate 353 of JAJZJF010000092.1, read as the reverse complement.
CGAACCGGAGAACCGCGCCAAATCTTTCGGCATTATCGGCATCGCCTTTGGCCTCGGGTTTTTAATCGGGCCGGCCCTTTCCGGTTTTCTCGCGCAATACAACTACGCCTATCCGGCCTGGGCCGCGGCGACGCTCTCTTTTACGAGCGTTCTGTGCACTTACTTTCTGTTGCCGCAAGCGATTCCGCATGCCGCCGCGGAAAACGAAACGGGCCCCGGCGGAAAGCGCTTGGGACTGCTTGACTGGGGGGCCTATCTTGATTATTTCAAGCGCCCGGAACTCGCTCCACTTCTCATTGAGTTTCTCCTTTTCTGCCTGATGTTCTCTTTATTCATCCAAGGCTTCGCTCTTT